>JAPLGJ010000193.1 GCA_026390215.1 Caldisericota bacterium | reverse complement strand
TCTCTGGTCTACGGTCTCCCTGCGTCCGTTGCCCTCGATCCCATTGAGAAGAAGCCGTTGTATCACTTCCTTCCGGGCTCGACCGCACTCTCGCTGGGTACATTCGGGTGCAATTTCTCCTGTGCCTTCTGCCAGAACTACGAACTCTCGCAGGCGCGGGAGCCCGATGACGCGCTGTCCCGCCTGCCCTTCCTGGACCCGGAAGCCGTCGTGCAACTGGCGCTGCGGCAGGGAGCGTCATCGATCGCCTGTACCTACAATGAGCCCACCGTGTGGGCGGAGTATGCCCTGGACATCGCCACCGTGGCGAGAGAGGCCGGCTTGCGCACAGTGTTCGTGTCCAATGGCTTCTACTCCCGTGAGCTTCTGGATGAAGCGCTGCCCCTGATCGATGCCTACAATATCGACCTGAAGTCGTTTGCCGATGACTTCTACAAGAGCGTGTGCGGCGGGCGTGTCCAGCCCGTCCTCGACGCAATACGAGCGATTCATGACGCAGGAGCCTGGGAGGAGATCACCTCGCTGATTATCCCCGGGCTGAACGACAGTGAGCAGGAGGTGAGAGCCATGGCTCACTTTGTTGCGTCCGTCGACCCGGCGATGCCATGGCATGTCTCGCGGTTCTTCCCGATGTACCATATGCTGGACAGGCCGGTGACGCCGGCTGCCTCAATCGAGAAGGCTGTGCAGATCGGACATGAGGAGGGGCTGCTCCACGTCTACTCGGGGAACCTTCCAGGTCACGATGAGTCCGGTGATACGGTATGCCCACAGTGTGGGGCGACGGTGATCGAACGGCAGGGCTATGAGGTGACGGCCAGGACGGGCCTGACCTGTCCGAACTGTGGGACTCGCGTCAAGGGGGTGGAACGATGAGACGAAGTGCAGTCGTTGCCGGGCAGTTCTACCCGGCGCATGCCGGTGAACTGCGCAGCGATGTCGAGGGCTACATCGAGGAAGCACGTCTGCCTGCAGACACAGCCGGTGCCATGTGCAGGGGGTTGATCGTTCCTCATGCCGGGTACGTGTACTCGGGTCCAGTGGCGGGAGCCGGCTATGCCTGTCTGGCAGGCCTCGACAAATCTGTGCACACCACCGTGGTCATCCTCGCTCCGAGTCACCACGTGTGGTTCAAGGGTGCGGCACTCCCGGAAGCAGACGTCTTCGGAACGCCGCTGGGAGACATCAGGGTACCAGATGCAGCGAGGCTCCTGACGAAGCGTCCCTCGGTTTTCACGTCCGGTCAGGCCCATGCGCTGGAGCACGCGGTCGAGGTGCAGTTGCCATTCCTGCAGGTCATCCTCAAGGACTTCAGCATCATTCCATTGGTGCTGGGAGAGGTGGACACGGCGGTCCTGGCTCAGGAGCTCCTGGCGTTGCACCTTCCACAGATGCTCGTCGTCGCCTCCAGCGACCTCAGTCACTACGATCCATATGACATGGCAGTGGAACATGACCATGCCACGATCGGGCACATCTTGAAGGGAGAGGGTGACACGCTGGGCGGCGACGATGCTTGTGGGTTCATGCCGATCAGGACGATCCTTGCCATGGCTCGCGTTTCCGGCTGGAAGTCACAGCTCCTCGACTACAGGAATTCGGGTGACACCGCAGGGGACAAGTCTGCCGTCGTCGGATATGCGTCGATTGGCTTCTGGGAGGACAGGAATGATCATGAATGAGCGTGAACGCCTTCGGTTGCTCTTGCTGGCGCGTGAATCGATTCGCAGGCGGCTGCTGGATGCACCTGCACTGACACCGACGCGCGAGGAATTCCCTGACGACAAGTTCTGGCAGGACCAGGGAGTGTTTGTCACGCTGACTGAGCGCGGAGAGCTGCGAGGCTGCATCGGAACAATCATGCCTGTCTCTCCCCTGGTCGAGGCGGTCGCATCCAACGCGCTTGCGGCGGCCTTCAGCGACCCACGATTTGAGCCAGTCGAAGAAGCGGAATTTGGGGACCTGTGCATCGAGATCTCCCTGCTTTCTGTTCCGGCCGAGCTCGCGTTCTCGTCGCTGGCGGACCTTCAATCGAAGCTTGCGGCAACACACCCCGGCGTCATTCTTCGGCGTGGAGTCTACCAGGCCACGTTCCTGCCGCAGGTCTGGGAGCAGATACCCAACGTCCACGGGTTCCTCGAGGCTCTCTGCCACAAAGCTGGGCTCCACACTGAGAGCCTCTCTCAGCCGGGTCTGAGCGTGTTCACCTACACCGTCCTGGCGTTCTCCGAGGACTGCGAGTAGGCCGGCCACCGACGGACGAGTCCCCTGTTCTCTCGCCACCATTGCAGAGAGAACACGAGGGAGTGTCTCGTCGGGTGGTCCAGTGGCTCAATTGCTTTCCATACGGCGACACGGTACTCCTTCTCCAGCTCGAAGCACTCTCGCGCAGCTTGCTTGCGGTACTCCCGTGCTGTATCTGCCATCATTTCCTCGAAGCGGCGCTCGAGCGGAGCTCGCAGCTTCTCGATGGCCTGATGCTTCTCGATATAGTTGTTGTGCAGGTTCCGTAAGATGCGCTCGTTCTGGAGCCAATAGTTGAGTGCCTCTTCCTGCTGGTCCTCACCGAACATCCCGGCGCCCTCGGCATCCAGCGCGATCGGCTTGAACAGAGCGATGCACGGCGCCGATGCGCCGGTGACCCATGCGACGGGCCCTGACTTGTCGAGGTCTGCGACCATGCTGCCAACCGTCTGATCGCCCACGAGACCGCCAAAATGCATGCACACTGAACCGACACTACCTGCCCTGAGAGCATAGCCTGGGTCGTCATGCTGACGCAGTGCTGCCTTCATCGTTGCCATGGTGGCCGGCGCAGCTGAACCGAGAGAGCTGAGGCTGCTGGCACGACGCGCGCGTGCTCTGGAGAACCTCGTGAACAGAGGGTCAGAGAATGAGGCTGCAAAATCCATCCTGTCCTCGCCACGTCGCAGGCGCTTCTGCTTGACGAAAGCTTCGGCGCCTGGCGATAGCTCATCCCAGTCGGAGCCGATGGTCAGGAGGTTGGAGATCGCCCCGGTTCCGCTGACCTTCTTGCGAGCCCACTGCTTTCCGACCGTCTCCAGGACCCAGGCATCGGTCGTGTCAGCGACCAGAAAGCTGTTGTTGTAGAAGAACTGCTTGGTGAAGCCACAGTTGCCACCCTGGCCATGTTGTTCCAGCAGCGCTATGATCGTATCTACAGCTGAACGAGCACTGTCGCAGCGTTCCAAAGCCAGCCTGAGCAAGTCCATGCCGGTCAGCCCCGTTGCACCGTACCCCCCACGAGTGAAGACCGCCTCGTTGCCGATGGCTACACTGTGCTCGTTGATGCCCATCTCGGCACCCCACATCCAGAAAGGCCTGCAGAGCAGGACGGCGTTCGTTTCACGTACCTGATCGACTTCAGTGTAAGTTGTCTTGAGTCTCAATTCGGCGTGGGTCCTGTGTGGCACAACCGTCAGGAGCTGAGCCTCGTTCGGCTCGCGGTCGCTGTTTTTTGCCAGGAAGCTGTGAGCGTCTGTGGAGGTTGGTGCGAGCGCCGCAATCGTATCACACATCAGGTGTCTCCTTCACTACTATGGCTGCCGGACGCCGAGATGGTTCACGTGCGAGGTCTGACGAATGCTTCATAGCGTCTGGTTGCGTATCCACCGGTCAAGATGCTGGAGCAGGCTTTCCTGACTCTCCATCGGCAGGAACAGCGATGGCGTGGGCAGGACAGTCCGGATGCGATCTGCGTAGGCTGAACTGAGGCTGCGGTTATCCAGCATGAAGACGCTTCGCAGCGTGTGCGGATTCATCTGGTGCAGTGTGTATTGCAGCAGGGTGAGCGCATAGGGCAGGTCGAACTGCCGGAAGGCATCGCCCCGCTTCTCCTTGAGCGCCTGTTTGAGGCGCGTTACTGTTGGCAGGAACGAGTTGGGAAACTGGAGCTTCGTGACAAACAGAAACTTCGCCGAGACGATGTCGCCGAAGCTCAAGTAGTCGAACGGGATGAGCAGAATGGCCCTGTTCTGGCCGGAAAACTGTTCCAGCAGTTGCATGCGAGTGTGCCCGTTTTTGGGGAGCAACAGGCTGTATTGGGACAGTCCGGGCTCGCGCGCCAGAAACGACTGCAGGCGGCGCAGCGTCTCGAGAGAGTTGGAGGCGACCATCGCTTTCCCAGGAAAGCGTCTCATCGTTTCGGCGATGAGGCGGGCGCCGTCCTTCTCGAATCCGGACTCGTTTGGCTTCGGCAGGTGCAGCGTCACGAACGTGGGGACACGAGGGCCGTCCAGCTCAGGGTCGACGACAACGGCGGCGGGCTCGGGTCCTGTGAGGCCGAATGTCTCGGGCAGGAATCGCTGGTCACCAGCAGGGCATACACTGGTCCCAGCGAGAAAGAACTGAGCGTACGCGTTGCACGCCCGGATGCGTGAGGCAAGGACGGTCCTGGTGCTCGCCAGCATGATCTCCTGACCTTGTCGTTCCATCCATACGGCATAGGCAGGGTTGTCTGCATTGTCCAGAACAGAAGCAAGGTCCCGACACTGCGTCAGGTATGCCATTCGCATCGTTGGGGGCAGCGCCTTTCCTACGTTTGCGAAGGCCTCTACCATTGCGTCTGCCGTGGATCTGAGGGCCACAAACTCGCTGGCAGACCAGAGCGTTTCGCCGATTGCGATGCGTCCTCGGATCCCGGCATTCTCCTGATGGGTCACGCGGAGGTAGAGCTCCTCGAGAAGAGTCCCGGCGCGTGCTGCAAGGTCGGCCACGATAGCGAGACCTGGAACTTCGCCTCGCTCGCCTGCAATACCAGCGATGATGCGCAGGGTGGTCGAGGTGACCTGCACCTCAGGAACGTCGAGCACGTCACTCATGAGTTTCTCCGTTTCGGGTGAAGAGACCAGGACCGGTGTCGACTCGCCGAGTTCGTGGAACACGTGTGGTGCCTCGGCGAGGTCGGTCACGTGGAGGTGGGCGACGTGCGCACGGGCCAGCGACTCCCGGACGGGACACACACCATGAAACGGGCAGCTCGACTCGAGCTGGCAGTGAGCTGCCGATATGTGGTTCACAAGACGGGACTTCTTCAGGAACAGCGGCATGCCGGGGATGAAGACTGAGCGTGTCTCCCATTCATAGACGAGGATGGCTGAGAGCTCAAAGCCGAATTCGCGACGCATGGTGGGGCTTCGGGTCGCTCCATCGAGCAGCATGAGGCAGACGAGGTTGTTGGGGCTCTCTTGCGATATCCAGAGTGGTCGCGCATCTCCTGGTCGTGCGTCCTCGAGGAGTGGTTCGATGGCTGCAGGCGCACGCAGCAGCACAGCACTGGGGCGTGTGGATGCCTCGAGATCCCCAAGGTACCGGGCCCGAAGTGACTGGGATTCACACTGCAGGAGGACGTCGCGGCCGGAAGCCAGCAACGCCATTTCTGGAGAGGTCATGTCGCTGGTGACGCCCGGCTTCAGTGCCTTCAGGCGTGGTAGACGCGAACGGTCGAGGTCTGTCAGATCAGCATCCAAGCTTGCCATGTCGGATGGCAGAACCACCGATCTGGTATCGCCGGTGTCCAGCAACCCGAGGTCTGCCACGGCCGGATAGAGAAACTGGATGCGTTGCACGATGGAATCAGGGAGTGCAGACTGCGCAATCTTGTCCTTCAGTTTGCGGTACAACCGAAACAGGGAGAGACTGTCTCCTAGAGCTCTGTGAGCTTCTTCCTTCTTGATTTCGAGCGAGTCGACCAATGCTACGAGACTATGGCTCTGCAGGTCCGGGAAGAAGATACGCGCGAGTTCCAGCGTGTCAAACACGGCGTTTGTGAGCTGACCGTGCAGCGCTCGGCGCAGGAAACCTTCATCAAAGCTGGAGTTGTGCGCCAGCAACGGACTGCCACCCGCAAACTGCAGGAACTGATCGACAACCTGATCCACGGATTCTGCAGGTTCGAGGTCGAGAGGAGTTATCCCAGTGAGGGCAGAGATGAATTCGGGCAGACGGGCCCCTTCCTTCAGGCGGCAGAACTGCTCAAATCGTCCGACCTCCTTGCCGCCACGCACTTTGACGGCACCAATCTCGATGATCTGATCGGAAGCCTGATCGAGGCCTGTTGTTTCGAGGTCGAAGAAGACGAGTTCCTGTTCGTTTTTCAAATGGTTCCTTTCTACTTGAAGTAGGCAATTGTCACCCCATCGCCGCCCTCTTCGGGGCTCGAAAAGCTGAAGTGATCAATACTTGGCAGGGTCTTGAGGAATTCATGGATCTGCTTTCGCAGGATGCCCGAACCCTTGCCGTGGCAGATGTAGACGAATGAAAGGCCTGACAGGTAAGCGACGTCGATGTATTTGTCGAGTTTCTCGAGCGCCTCGTCGACTCGGCTCCCATGCAGGTCAATCTTCATGGGGACGAACGGCAGCGTCGGTTCACGGGCACCACTGTACTGCATGGCGCGGTTCTGATAGGAGCTGAGCTCGGGCTCGGTCAGTTTGCGCACTTGTGTTTCTGGCACCGTCGTACGCATGGAGCCCGACTGGAGAACAAGCTTGCGCTTGTCCTTCATGACATCGATGACGATGGCCTGTTTATTGACCGAGGTAATGATGACCAGATCGCCCGGCACGATTTCTTCGACGGGCGTGAATGGGGCCTTCTCTTGATATGGTTCCGCTTTCTGGTCCAAGTCCTCGCGTGTTGCTTCGACTTCCCGCTTGGCATCGTGGGCGGCCTGCGGCTGGTTCTTGAGGCTGTCCTGAAACTGCCTCATCAGATCGTCCATGCGCCTGCTCACATCGTCGACGATGCGTTGAGCCTCACTATGGGCTGCTCTGAGCTCCTGTTTCTCGTTTGCTTCAAGCGCAGCGAGTTTCCCCTCGTAATCGTCCCGCAGCTTCTCGAGTTCCTGCTGGTTCACGTTCAGACTTTCCTTGGTGTGGCTGATCTCCTGGGAATCAGTTACGATGCGGCTCATCAACTCGGTGGTTGCCTTGTGCTCGTTGCTCAGCTCATCGTGGGCGAGGGCAAGCACGGCTTCGGGGAGTCCCAGTCTCTCACAGATGGTGAACGCATGACTTTCGCCCGGGGAGCCAAGGATGAGCTCATAGGTGGGCCGAAGCGTTTCGATGTCGAATCCGACGGAAGCGTTTCGTACCTGGTCATAGCGGTATGCGAGGAGCTTCAGGCCGCCGTAGTGCGTCGTGATGACCGTCGTGACTCGCTTCCCATAGAGGAAGTCGACGATGCCGGTTGCGATGGCCGAGCCCTCCTCGGGATCGGTGCCGACGCCGAGTTCGTCCAGCAGGACAAGTGAGTATCGGGTTGCCTGCCCGAGGATGCGAACGATGTTCGATGTATGCGCCGAGAACGTCGAAAGACTCTGTTCGATACTCTGTTCGTCGCCGATGTCGACAAAAACCTCGTCATACAGGCCAACCGTGGATCCGTCCGAAGCGGGGATGAATAAGCCCGCTTTGCTGATGAGGACGGTAAGGCCGAGAGTCTTCAGGGCAACGGTCTTGCCTCCCGTGTTCGGACCGGTGATGACCACCATGAAGTAATCCTTGCCAATGGAGAAAGAGACTGGGACGCAGTCTGCGACGAATGGGTTGCGGACGTTGCGCAGGGTAGTCTCCAGGTTGGGGCTTACCGACGGCTTGATGCCGTTCCATGACTTGGCGAGACGTCCCTTGGCCAGACTGAAGTCGAGGTGGCCCGCCACGTTCAGCGATTTCTCGATATCGGGGGCGGCTTTTGCGATGAGGTCTGTCAGGTAAAGAAGGATGCGCGATATCTCCTTCTTCTCGTCGGACTGCAAGATCTGCAGCCGGTTGTTGAGGTCAATCACCCGTGTGGGCTCGACAAACAGGGTCATGCCGCTATCGGACTGGTCGTGGACCACCGACTGAATTGCGTCCTTGAACTCTCGCTTCACTGGGATCACGTACCTGTCGTTCCGCATCGTAACGATACGGTCTTGAACGGCACGGCTATAGGTCTCGCTCCCGAGGATGTCCTGGAGCACCTTGTTGATGGTTTTCTGCAGCTCGATTTTCTCACGACGGATGGCTGCGATGTTTATCGACGCGTCATCCAGGACATCTCCATCCTGATTGACACATCGCTCTATCTCCTGTGCCAGAGATGAAAACGGCTTGACGTCCTGGGAAATGCTGAACAGTGCGGGATTGAGGTCCTTGATCGTCACGATCGCCTTTCGCACACGTGACAGCTCGTTCAGGACGACGCAAACCCTCCACACTTCCTGTCCGGCCAGCTGCAGACGGACCTTGGCCTTGTCCAGTTCGGCTCTCACGTCGAGGAGATTGCTGAGGGTCAGATCGCCGAACCGCTCCAGATACGAAGACGCTTCATCGGTCTCGGTCTGGGCTGCCCTTATGGCGTCAATGCTGTCGAGCGGAGCGAGTCCCCGTGCCTCCTCGGCACCTAGCGCTGACTCGGCCTGTGATGCCAAGGCCTCCTGGATGCGGTCGAAGCCGACCTTGCCATACGTGTACTCGCGAATCGCCTGCTGAGCCTCTATACCCTGGTTCTTCGTAGTATGCCCCCTAGACGAGTTGCGAGGGCGGCCTCGACGGAGTCGACAAGGGCATCGACCTCCTCGCCGAACAGTGTTCGGTCGGGTGAGGCAAACTCCATCGAGAAGCCCACGCTCTTCTTGCCTTCCGGTAGACTGCCCCCCTGGAAATTGTCGAACACGACAATTGCCTTGAGCAGGGGGCCACCATGTTCAGCAACGATTGTCTGCAATTGGCCGGCTGTCATGCTACTGTCCACGAGGACGGCGATGTCTCGCCGGAGCGACGGGAACCGAGAAAACTCTTTGAAACTGATGGGTTGGATGCTCTCTAGCAGGGCATCGACAGAGAACTCGGCGTAGAATGTGTCCCGTTCCAGGCCCAGCAGGGCACCGACATCGTGCCTGAGAATGCCGAGCGTACCCAATGGCGTGGTTTCGGATGACACCAGGATGCTTGCACCATTCTCCAGGAGAGGACTATCCGATGACACAACGCCAAAGGGCACATGCAGATCGCGAAGAACTGACTCGATGATGCCTTTCAGTACAAAGATGCTGGCGGGGGTCGTGGGCGTCGTCCAGTTCGCGTCTTGCCACTTGCCTGCAAGAAGAAGGCCAAGCCTGGTCTCCTCGTCGAACGACTGGCCATGAACGCTGAACGTCTTGCCAATCTCGAACGAGGCGAAGCCCTCGCGGCCTCGCGACAGGTTCCGCACCGCGGCTCCTGCAAGACCAACAGCCATGGTGGGACGCAGGGCATCCCAGTCGACGGTGAGCGGGTTGAGCACGAGTGGTGCCGGAGGAAGGCCCATCGCGGTTACCGAGCTCTCCCGCACGAAACTGACAGTGCGTGATTCTACGAGCCCGATCCCAACGAGCATCTGACGCAGTCGCTTGCAAAGGGCCTTGAGTGGAGACTCCGAGCCGCGGCGCAGGACAAGGTTCGGCGTGTGTGAGGGGAACTCGTCATAGCCCTCCATTCTGACGATCTCTTCGACATATTCCGGCCACGATGTGAGGTCGCCACGGAAGGAAGGCGGTGTCACCGACAGCGTCGTTCCCGTGACCTTCGACACGATTCCTTCATAGCCGAAGAGTGTTCGCATGTTTGTGGCGTCAAGGTTGGAACCCAGGTACCCGTTCACCTGATCCACATCGAGACTCAGCGGGAGCTTTGCAGGAACTGGGATACCAGCAGAAGCAACACGTGAGACGTAGGAACCGAGACACTGCTCGCGAACGAGTGCCGACAGAACCGAAGGGACGGCCCTGACAGTGAGCCCGGGATCGGTGCCACGCTCATAGAGATAGGCTGCGTCTGACTTGATGCCGAGGTGCCTACTCGCGCGCGCGACTGCTCTCGGATCGAAGTGTGCAATCTCGAAGACAATGCGTGTCGTCGCAGCCGTGACGCTGGATGCCAGTCCGCCCATGACGCCGGCGACGGCCACTGGACCTGCAGCATCTGCGATGATGAGCGTTCCCGATTCGGGAGAACGCAACATGCCGTCCAGAGTGACAATGGTCTCGCCGGGCAGAGACGTTCGTACGATGATACGATGCTCCTGAAGGCGGTCGTAGTCGAACGCATGAGTCGGCTGCCCGTATTGTTTCAAACAAAGATTGGTCATATCGACGATCCTGCTGACAGGGCGAACGCACAACTGGTAGAGCTGAGTGCGGAACGCGTGACTCGATGGTCCAGAGGCAACGTCCTGTACCAGGACACCGATGTAGGAACTGCACAGGGACTGGTCTTCAATGGTCACACTTAGGTCTCCGTCGTTCCGGGCCCGCGGAAGGGATGAGGGCAGCGGCAGCTTGATGTCACCCATGTCGAACGGCTGATCCGTATCTCTTGCCTTGAGTACTTCGATCCACCGGGCCAGTCCGAGAACCGACAGGGCGTCGCCTCGGTCAGGTGTGACGCTTACCTCGAAGGCAGTGTCTGCTACGGGCCATGCTTCCTCGAAGGGGCTCCCGACGATCGCTCCTGACCCCAGATGCAGAATGCCTTCCTTCTCTTCGGAGGACAGGAGGTCACCGTCGAGTCCCAGTTCCTTCCAGGAGCACAGCATGCCAAATGATTCTACGGTGCCGAACATGCGCGTCGCGATGGCCGTGCCGTCGGCAGTCTTTCCACCTGGAATTGCCACTGGGATGATGTCTCCCTCGCGCACGTTGGTAGCGGCCGTGCATACACTGGTCGTTCCGCGCGGACCGAGGTCGAGGTCTATGAGCTGAAGCTTGTGGTGTGTCGGGTGGAGTGCAGTACACGTGATCCGAGCAACGAAGACGTCCTTGAACATGACGTCGGTTCTCTCCGTCGATTCGATTTCGATGCCGATGTCGCCCAGTTTTGTGACCAGTTTCTCGGGAGTGTAGTCAAAATCGATCGCAGCGTGCAGTGCAGACAGCTTGACTCTCATCCAGTCACCTCAGAACTGACCGAGGAAATCCAGATCGTTGTCGTAGAACATGCGGATGTCCCGAATGCCATACTTGATCATTGCTATCCGCTCGATGCCCCACCCAAATGCAAATCCCTGGTAGATGCTGGTATCGTATCCAACCTCCCGCAACACGTTCTGGTGGACCATACCTGAGCCGCCCATCTCGATCCATCCGGAGCCCTTGCAGGTGGGGCAACCCCTGCCGCCACAGATTGGACAGGAGATTGCGGTCTCAGCGCCTGGTTCGACAAATGGGAAGAATGAGGGAAGGAGCTTGACCTTGGTGGATGAGCCGAACACTCCTCTCACGAATTCCTGGAGTACTCCCTTCAAATCGGCGAACGTAATGCCCTTGTCGATGACCAGACCCTCGACCTGGGTGAACATGGGAGTATGGCTTGCATCCACCGCGTCGCGGCGATAGCATGTGCCGGTGGCAATCATTCGTATGGGCGGATGTTCGCGTTTCATCGTCCGGACCTGAATGGGCGATGTATGCGTACGCAGAAGCATGCCGGGCGCCAGATAGAACGTGTCCTGCATGTCGCGCGCGGGGTGATCTGCGGGGATGTTGAGTGCCTCGAAATTGTAGTATTCCTGCTCGATTTCCGGGCCCTCTTCTATGTCGAATCCCATGGAAAGGAAGACGGACTCGACCTCTTCCTCCACTTGCGTGAGGATATGCTTCTTGCCGGCAGGCATAAGCTGCCCCGGCAGGGAGAAGTCGATGTCGTACCTGCGCGCCGTGGAAGTCAGATTGGACAGTCTCTGCTCAAAGGCTTGCAGCGCCCATTGCTTGAGTGCATTGACTTGCTCGCCGAACTGTCTGCGCTGGTCCTCGGCTAGACCTGAGATCTGTTTGAGCAACGCCGTGACCGCGCCCTTCTTTCCCAGGTACTCGATCTGTGCATTGCGAACGTCCTGAGCATCGCGAGCGGCAGTCAGCCTCTGCTCCAGGGCCGTACGGATTTCATCTAGCGTGCTTGGCATGTGCTGCTCCTCGTTCAGTGTCAATCCAGCGATGATCATATGAATTGTACGTTGATTCGCCTTGGTTACAAGCGTGCGCGCAGTTCACACGAGTCGCTTGGAGACAAGCGTGGGAGCGTTGCGTCAGGCGGAGGAGGGCTGGCTGACGCCGATGCGACTCTCCTGTGATTGCTGCTATACTGGCTCGTGGTAGAGGTCCGCGCATATTGCTGCAACGAGGAGATGTCATGGCAACGAAACCAGGGACAGGCAAACACATCGGCAAGAACCAGACCAGTATCAAGGCCGAGAATACGTCCAGTATCCTCCGGACCGTTCATGGGACAAACGACATCTCGCGGGCGGACCTGGTCCGGCTTACGGGGCTGACCGCTCCGACTGTCTCACGTATCGTTTCCTTTCTTGTCGAGCAGAGCGTCGTCACCGAATCACCGGGAGTGAGCGTGGGTGTCGGGCGCAAACCCGTCGTACTGCACTTCAACGGGAGGTCGCGCTACATCGTCGCCATCGATTTCTCATGGGCGCATGTCCGCACGGCCCTCATGGACTTGGGTGGTGGCATTCTCGACCATACCGAGAGGACCATCGATCCCAAGGGCTCGATCAAGACGGAGTTCGAGAGAGTGATGGAGACTGTACAGGAACTGCTGAACCGACACCGGGGCATCAAAATTATCGGCATGGGCTTCTCCGCCCCCGGTCTCATTAACTCTGAGGCGGGCGTCGTCATCAGTGTTCCGAACTTTCCGTCCATCCGCAACCTCCAGGCCCGGCAGCTGCTGCAGACGCGTTTCGGCTTTCCAACGTTCGTGATCAATGATGCAAACGCTGAAGCCGTTGCTGAGAAGTTCTTCGGCCAAGGTCGTGATGCCTCTGATTTTGTGCTCGTACACCTTGGGTATGGTATCGGCGCCGGCATCATTGCCGGGGGGCGCTTATACACGGGCAACTTCGGAGTCTCGGGCGAAATCGGCCATACGTCGGTCGACCGCCGTCATGGGAAGTGGTGTGACTGTGGCAACCGTGGATGCGTTGAATTGTATGCGGGGCTGCGCGGCATTCTCGAAGACGCTTCTGCTCAGATCGGTCGGCAGCTGTCGTTTGCGGAGCTTCAGCAGCTGGGCATGGAGGGAGACGCCAAGGTGCTGGGGGTTCTGAAAGAGAAGGGAGAGCTCATCGGATACGCCATCGTCAATCTGGTGAATCTGCTTGCTCCTCAGCGCATCGTCGTCACAGGTCAGGTGGCGGCCCTGGGCGCCCCGATACTGGAGCCCATGAAACGCATTATCACCGAACGCTGCTATTACCACGTCGCCGACCAGGTCTCTATCACGTTGTCCTCCCTGTCCGAGAACAGTACTCTTCTCGGGGCCATGACGGTCGTGCTGGACGACTTCCTGGAGAACCCGTATGATTTCCTGACTGTTCGAGACGAACGCCGTCACTGAGGAGCCTGTTCGACAGCTTGACAGCTCCTGCTGCCATCGTACAATATCGTGAATAGTAACGTTGCGCACAAAATTGATGGAGAGGTTGGCAATATGGAAACATCAGGAGTGGCGGCGCGCACGGTGGCCGGGGTGGACATAGGTGGGACGAAGGTCACGTTCATCCTCTGGTCGGGGGGGGCCATCGCATACAGGGTGGAACGGCCATATGCTGCCCGGTCAAGCCGTGAGTTCTCAGAGCTCATTCTGAAAGGAATGGGTGATCTCCGCCTTCGGGCGGCAGATGCAGGAACCACAATCATGGCAACCGGTATCGGGTGTGCTGGCATGGTCGACCAGAAGCGAGGCGTGCTGCTGTTCCCTCCCAATATGCCTGGGGTGCGAGATGTGGCAATTGTGGATATCGTCAGTGGGGCCACAGGTGCTCCGGCGTATCTGGAAAACGATGCCAATTGCGCACTCTTCGCCGAGTGGGTCAGCGGGGTCGCCGTCGGCCGCCGCAATGTCGTCATGTTCTCTGTCGGGACTGGCGTTGGAGGAGCGCTCATCGTGGACGGGCATCTGTATGTTGGGCGCCACGGTTTTGCAGGCGAGATAGGACACCTTCCCATGGTCGATCGGGGCCTGCTGTGTGGGTGCGGCCGGCATGGTTGTCTGGAGACCATCGCTTCCGGGACCGGCATCGAGCGGTATGTCAGAAGCGCACTGGCTCGAGGGTCGAAGAGCCTCATGACGATGGAAGATACAGACTCGGCGCGGACAATCTCCGAGTTCGCTCACAATGGGGATCTCCTGGCGCAGCAGGCCTTCAAGCGAGCGGCCCGCTACCTCGGCCGGGCGGCAGCGGCACTGATCAACACACTTGACCCCGACATGGTCGTACTCGGTGGTGGAGTTGCCGAATCAGGGCTGCTGATGGACGAAATGAAGAGGGTTGCTCAGCGGGGTTCTCTACCGCTCCTGTTTGAGGATATCGAATTTGCGATGGCGCACTACAGGAACGCTGCAGCTGCCGTTGGAGCTGCTCTGCTCGCAGACCAGCTTCTCAAGGGACAGACTGTCTACTCGATGTAGGCTCGTCTGACGCTGATGGGGGCGTCCCTCCACGACCGTTTCTTCGGTGGAGCCCTGCTCGATCCTGGTCAGTTGCGCCCGGCAAGACGCAAACGGATGTCCGCGGCTTCGAGCTCTGTGCCCGGCTTGTCCAGGAGGGCGAACATGTTCCGTTTGTACGCTTCTACGCCAGGCTGGTCGAACGGGTTGATGCCAAGCATGTAGCCTCCTACCGCACAGGCGACCTCGAAGAAGTACACAGTGGCGCCGAAGCTGCGTTCTGAGACATCGGGCATGGTCAGCTGAAGCACGGGAACGCCACCATCGTGGTGAGCAAGAAGTGTACCG
>JAPLGJ010000166.1 GCA_026390215.1 Caldisericota bacterium | reverse complement strand
ACTGCGGATCTCGTTCACCGAAGAGTGCTCGGTGAGGAGCCCGATCATCGCCTCTTTGTTCGATGCCAGTACTGCGGTGACGCCGTCGGTCAGGTCGGCGGGCATCCCGGATTCGATCAGTTTCTTGGCCAGCTCTGCCTGTGCTCGTCTGGGGGCGACGCTGAAGAGGAGGTCAGTCTTGCGCCGGATGCCTTCGTTGACCTGGCGCTGACTGCGGACCGACACCCAGGTGCCGATCGCCATGGACAGTGCGCCGGCGAGGCCGACGACGAGGCCACTGACGCCGACGACCTGCGGACGCGTCGGGTAGACGGCCGAGAGGCCGGTCACCGCGCCAAGCAGCTCGACGAGACCATCGTTCATGCCCATGACGAAATCGCGGACGTTGTCCTTGGGCAGCGCGTTGAACTGCGATTCCAGTTCTTCCTCGTGGGCCAGCTCGTCCTCGATGATGCGCGAGATGTCAGTCTTCTCTGCTTCCTCAAGGACGGCGGAATTCAGGAAGTCATAGTAGGAGTCGACGGCGGTCGCCTCGGTGATTTCGAGGAGGGACAGATAGCGTCGCGTCCCCAGGATCCTGCGCAGGAGCCGCGCCCAGGCGAACGAGAACCATGACGGTTCGGTGGCGCTGATGCCGCGCTTGAGCAGGAACGCGCGCCAGAAGGCCATGTGGAGGTTCTCGACCCGAGCCAGCTCTGCAAAGCGCTGCCGGAGGGCAGGGTCCTTCTCGGACCCGGCCAGGTATGCATACAGGCGCGATGCACCCCGCTCTTCGGCGTAGAAACCCATTGCCTTGGCTGTTTCATTGATCATGGGAGGCTCCTTTCATATGAATGAGGTTGGATTGTGAAGACCATTGTACCTGGTACTATGGGTGTTCACAATTCAGCGGCGAAGCGTGCGTCGGAGCAGAATTGCCTGCTCGGGGCACATCTCGTGACAGCAGTAGCACAACACGCAGGTCCGCCGGTTGAACTGCGGGTACGGGGCAAGGTCGATTGCCTTCGCAGGGCATCGCTGGGCGCAGATACTGCACTTGACGCATTTGGACGTGTCGACCATGGGGATGGGTCGGTTGGAGGAACCCACCATGCGCTGAAGTGTTGCTGCGATTGACACCACCGCACCACCCATGTAGCTTCTCGGCCTCATGAATGCTGGCTGGATGGGGGTGAGGTCGCCGAAGACGAGCGTGCCGTCAGGAACAGGGACGACATGTGATACTGGCGTGAGTTCCCAGTCGATGCCCATCATACGGCACATGGCCCAGTCCGCGAGGACAGCGTCGTCCGCGACGATGACGGCCCGCAAGTGTCGTGGCCTTCCCGCGGAGGGTCCCTCGCCGTCCATGCCGAGGATGCCATCCATGACGACCCGTTCGGGGATGGGGAGAGCGGCGTGGAGGTCCAGCAGGCACCTGGCAAACTCGTCGCCCGATGGGATCATGTGGAGACCCGTGCGCTCGGCCTTGGGCGTGAGTCCGAAGAGGTTCTTGACGGAGCCCGTGATCAGCGTCAGGGAATGGGTTTTCGCCTTCGGCAGGTTGAAGAGGACCTTGCACTGCCACAGCAGGTCAGGAAGGGTGACAGGTCGGGGGCTCCGTGGGTGCTCGAGGTGGATACGCCCGAACCCGTACTGGTCCAGGTTGCAGATGGTGACCCGTTCGTCTCCCACGTACTCCTCGAGGCCAAAGTCACCGGCAAGACGTTCGCTGGGGACATGGTTGCCCGGAATGTCGCCGACGATGACGCGCAGTCCGTGGGCGAGCAGAAACCGGACGAAGGCATGGATGAAGTGAGGGTTGGTCGTGAGAGCCCGTTCGGGCCCAGCTTCCTGCAGGATGTTGGGCTTGACGAGGACCGTGTCGCCGGGGGCGAGTCCGCCCAGAAGGAACTCCTGGCGCGCTGCAAACACCTCGGTCAATCGTCCTTCGTCGTAGTCGTCGAGCCGGTCGATCCATGCCTGCATGCGTTCCTCCTGTCGTGTATCAACAGGATAGCCGCAGCGGCCCGTGACTCAACCCTGTTCTTGTGCAGGGATTGGCTTGAGAGCGGCCCTGAGCGCGTGGCGCGTCGGCAGGAGGAAGGCGAGCACCACCAGGACGGCCGCAACGCCGAGCAGAAGGCGATAGGACGACATGATGCTGGTGTGCTGTGCCCACTGTCCCAGGATGAGGACAACGACGCCGCCGACGCCCCAGGAAAGACCCATAACGGACGCGGAGACGAGGCCGCGGTGGTTCGTGACCAGTTCGTGCGCGAAGACAATGTTGGAACTCAGCATGAAGCTGGTGAAAAAGTTGATGGCGGGGAACCAGATAATGCTGGTCAACCCGGTTAGGACGAACATAAGGAGGGACACGGCCACGCCTGCCGCACCGATGATGTTGATCGCCCTGCGGCCGATGTGGTCGGAGAGCTCGGCGCCGATGACATTGGCAATGGTCCCAACGAGTGCCCCGACGGCAAGGTAGACGCCGGCTTTGCCCGGCTGGAACCCAAATTCCTGGAACAGTAGGGGTAGCAGGATAGTGACGCCGTTGAAGACCATCGCGGTGACCATGGCGTTGGCGACGAGTACGAGGTACCCTTTGAAGGCAGGGCTGTCCGTCATGCGGCCGCCGTTGCCGTTTGTTGCAGCTGCCCCGGGGTCTTCCTGGCGGGGGAGTGCGAACACCTGGAAGAGCGCCATCGCGATGCCGGGGATGGCCAGGATCCAGAAGCGCTCGAGATGCAGCAGCCCAAAGAGAGGGATGACCGTCAGCGAGCCTACAAAGGATCCTATGGACCCGCCGAAAGTGAAGACGGACATGAACCGGCCCCTGTTCGTCGAAGATAGCTGGCTCGTAGCCGCAGTCCCCTGCGGATGAAACATCGCCAGCGAAAGAGCTATGGAGGTGAAGATGAGCAGGAGCCAGCCAAAGCTGCGGGCGAATGGAAGCAGTGCCAGCGAAACGGCGGCGAGGATGGAAGAGATGACGACAAGTGCGTTTGCGTGCCGCATGCGGTCGGACAGCAGACCGAAGATCGTCTGGACAAGACCCGAGACGATGGGGAGACTGGCACCGAGTGCGGCGGCAGCCCCCAAGGAGAAACCAAGCTGGGTGCGGAAGACGGGAACGAGAGGGGGAAGGAAGGCGGCGTACCATTCAACGAGGAAGTGACCACCAGCAATGGCAAGCAGTGCTTTTCGTATCTGGCTCATCGTTCGGCTCTCTCCCGGAACATGCGAAAAAGGCAACCTCGGAGCGAGCAGACAAGTCCGCCATGAACGCGAGCAATGTTCCGCGCGAGGCCACCTTCTTCTATTATTAGTATAGCAAATCTTCGAAGTATGTCAATTTCCGAAATACCTCAGTCTGCAGGCTGCTTTCAGACACTGGTGATGGAATGTAGAGCATCCAGACTTCTGCCCGGAGGTTTTAGCGTGGACGTGGCAGTCGAGTGTTGACGATGCCGGTCACCCGGGTCACTCGTCTGCGACGAATCTGTCTCCGGCAATCCCCTTGAGCAACCGGCGCAGCTCGCGCGCGTCCACATGGCCGTCGACTTGGAGGGGAATCTCCCCCGTCGTCGTGCTGAACATGAGCCTATGGGGAGGTTCTCCGGCCGTTCGTGGCCCGAAGCGGCCCGTCGGGGTGCCCTGGACCAGCGCGACTTCCGTGAGCTCGGCATAGCCCAGTACACGTGCCATCGGCAGTTCTGCCAGGACATCGGCCATCGTCATCCCTGCATAGCCGTCAATGAGCGCGAATGGTGCTTGGGCAGCATACCACATCTGCTGGAAACGGCTTGCCCCCTGAGATTTTGCGTCGGCCGTTCTTGCCACGCGAATTCTGCGGACTTTTGCTTGGTCGAATGGGGCAAGGACGACAAACGAACCAGTCAACAGCATGGTCAACTCAAGGGACTTGAAGGCATTCTGCCGCTTGACAGCCTGGCACGCGAGCAGGACGGTTTCTCCTTCAGGAACGTCCATCAAAACCTCAGATCCAGGAAGAGCACGAGGGCGGAGACGAGAGTCATGAGTACCGAATAGGGGATGGCAGACACAGACTCTTTCGCGCGGCTCGCCGATTTCCAGCTGATGTAGAAGACAAGGAAGAGAGCGGGGACGAGCAGGCCCCAATAGTCGGTGCGTGAGCCGAAGCGCCAGAACAGGGCTCCCATGACGGCGGTACAGACCGTAGCAACAATCACCACCAGCAGTTCACTGACCCATCGCTTGCTCATGTTGACCCCCTCTCAACGGTGTCGCGTCCAACGCATATGTACTGTCAGGATAGTCCAACACAGCCGGTGGTCAATGATGGGTGACCTCTGGGTAGGGGAGGGAGAGGAGATGGCCGCCATGTTCTGCGCTCCGCAGGACATGTAACGTTCGCACGCGGGGACCGTAGACCGGGTGTGGAGGTGGTATCGATGGAGTTGATCCTTGTACCGTTTGGTGTTGTTGTTGCGACGCTTCTCGTGGTGGGAGCCGTCACGGGAGCTGCATTCAAGTTTGTATGGGTTGTGCTCAGGCTCATCTTCGTGCTGTGTTTCTGGTGGCTGCTCCTGCTCATTGGCGGGGTTACCCTGCTGAGGTCGATCCTGCACTGACCGCCACATCGTTCACACATAGCACGCCAAGGCGCCCGGACTCGTTGGGCGCCTTGCCCATCCACGGGCATCTCGCACAGTGCAAACGCTGTCAGAATGGGGTGCGCGGTCCACTTCTCCTTGATATCTTTACAGGAGACCATTGACTGACGACAAATGACCTCTACTCTTAGCTTATCAAAGTAAGGGGGAACCGTGATGAGAATAGTGACCAACAGCAAGCGTATGGAACTAGTTCTGGCGAGGCTGCGCAGCTACTGGGAGACTGTGGACCCGCGTCGCGTCGGTGGCTTGACCGAGTCCCAGCTTTCGTTGCTGCTCTCGCTGTCTGAGCACCCTGGATGCCGCGTGCAGGACACTGCCCAACGGCTTGACCTGACTGCTCCGACAATCAGCATCGGAGTCCGCAGACTGGAGAGGATGGGGTTGGTGCTGCGCGACACTGATCCTGACGACCAGCGGGCTGTGTGCCTGTATCTGTCGCCGCAGGGTAGAAGAATCGCGTCCAAGGCACGTTCTCTGCGTGCAGTCAAGCTGGAGACAATGCTTTCGGCGCTGACACTGAATGAACAGGAGTCGCTCCTCGAAATGCTGGAGAGGGCAGTTCCGGATATTGACTGAAGGTACGCTACCGTAGCTGGTTGACAGAAGAGGAGGTTACCGTGAATGCACGACCACTAACGCCAGACATTACCCTCATGGGAGCGGTCGACTGGGACCGCAGACTGTTCGACTCGCTGATTCCGCTTCCCGAAGGGACCAGCTACAACGCATACTTGGTGCGGGGCAGCGAGAAGACTGCGCTGCTCGACACGGTCGACCCGACCAAGTTGGATGTCCTGATGGCTCAGCTCGACACGGTCGATCACCTGGACTACCTGATAGCGCACCACGCGGAACAGGACCACAGTGGTTCCATCCCTGCCATCCTTGCCCGGTATCCGGAGGCTGTGCTCGTGACGAATCCGAAGGCGAAGGAGTTGCTGCAGGAGCTCCTGGACATCCCGTCCGGTCGATTCAGGACCGTCGCCGACGGAGAGACCCTGTCGCTCGGCAACAAGACCCTGCGGTTCATCTACCTGCCATGGGTCCACTGGCCCGAGACGATGGGCACGTATGTCGAGGAAGACCATGCCCTGTTCTCGTGTGACTTCTTTGGCTCGCACCGGGCGCAGTCGGACATCTTCGCCGAGCAAAGCGTCGTCATGCACGGCGCCAAGCGGTACTATGCCGAGATCATGATGCCGTTCCGCAGTTTTATCATCAAGAACCTGGACAAGCTTGCGGGCATGCAAATCGATATGATCTGCCCCAGCCACGGTCCCGTCTACAAGGATCCGGCGTTCATCATGGACGCTTACCGCGAGTGGGCAGGCGGCCCTCCTCACAACAAGGTCGTCATCCCCTTTGTCTCCATGCATGGGAGCACACTGAAGATGGTTGATCGCCTTACGGCCGCTCTGGCCGACCGAGGCGTCGGTGTCGAGCGTTTTGACCTGACGACCTCCGACTTGGGCGAGATCGCCATGTCCCTTGTGGACGCGGCGACCATCGTCATCGGAACTCCTGCCGTGCTGACCGGTCCGCATCCCAAGACGATCGAGATTGCGTATCTGGCTGGAGCCCTTCGTCCCAAGACGCAGTTCGTGTCCATTGTCGGGTCATATGGGTGGGGCCAGCGCATCGTCGACGTCCTTGGCGGACTCATCGCGCCGCTGAAGGCCGAAGTCCTCACGCCCGTCCTCGCCAAAGGTGACCCTCGCGCCGCCGACATGCAGGCGATCGATGCCCTGGCGGAGACGATTGCGGCCAAACATCGCGAGGCTGGTCTCCGCTGAACGACGCACGCTCTC
>JAPLGJ010000155.1 GCA_026390215.1 Caldisericota bacterium | reverse complement strand
TGCATGTCGCTCAGATGACCGGGCGGGAAGAGATGCGGTCCGTGTTTCACATGGTAACGGACGCTGGAGCTCGCACGCTGCACGTTCAGGATTCCTACGGCATCGAGGCGGGGAAGCCGGCAGACTTGGTCATCCTGGATGTTCTTGACGAGCTGGATGCCTTGCGACGGCAGTCCGTCGCCCGTATCGTCCTGAGCAAGGGAAAGGTCGTCGCGCGAACGACGCCGGCCGAAACCGCCGTTCTCCTGGATGGCACTTCCCATTCGATCGACTACCTGAGGTAGCGAGAACAGCGATCGAGTGGAACAGGAGCGCGGTCAGTTCAGGGGGAAGCTAACGGGCCTGGAGGCCGAGCGATTGCTCGAATTGTGAGACAGTCATGACCTCCACTCCCATGGCGGCCATGTCGCTGAGATTGGACAACTGGATCTCGTTCGTCTGGGACGCCGTGGCATCCGAGAGCACGGTTGTTGCGTAGTCCAGCGAAAGGGCGTCGTTTGCTGTCGCTCGTATACAGTTGGGGGTCTGCACGCCAGTGAGGATCAGTCTATGGGTTCCAAGCCGGCGCAGGAGCGCGTCAAGGTCGGTCGCGAAGAATGCTGACCAACGGGTCTTGACGACGGTGAAATCCCCGTGGGCGGGCGCTAGCTGAGACAATTCCTCTGCGCCAGGCGTTCCGGCAACCAGAAACCCTCCCGTCTCCGCGAAGAGTGCTCGTCTGCTTTGGTCGACGTCTATGCCCGTGGCCCGATGCTGGCGGACCACGTGGATGATCGACTCGTTGGCGGACCGAGCTGCGTTCAGTGCTCGCTGCAGACTTGGCACCATAGCAGGCCCTCCCGCGACAAACAGCGGCGATGCCGGCGACAGGAAGTCCTGCTGCATATCGATGACAAGTAGTGTCACATCAGTCGTGTTCACCGGTTCCTCCTCGGCAGGTCGCAACTATGTGCCCAGTATATGTGTTTTGGCTCGTCGCTCCACGCGAGGATGATGCATTCTTTCAGTTTCTTGCCACGCAACTACAGTTCGCTTACTGAAGAAGAGACTGACAGAGATGCTGCTGATGAGTGCCCTTTCTCGGGACCTGAAATGTGTTGGACATTCGCCGGCGACACTAGGTCGCTGGTGGCTGATGGTCGTCTCGATAGTGGTCCATGATGCGGTCGCGCATGCCATACGCATAGCTGCGGATGCGCTGCGCGTGGACGTGGAACTGATTGCCCTTGAGAAGGACAGAGGCTGCCAGGGCGACGACGATGACGTAATCTGGGTACCATGGTTTGTGGAGAACAACCCAGATGGCAGCAGGGACAGCCCCGACTGCTGCGATGAACGGAGAGAAGTGCACCTTGGCCTTGATGCGTGGGACAAGTTTCCAGGCGACGCCGGCGACGGCCGCAAAGGGGAGCGCCCACAGGACCGCCACTAGGTACTCGTGGAGCAGAATCCCCAGAGTCGTCGCGACACCGCCTCCACCTCTGAACTGAAAGAAAACCGGCCAGTTGTGCCCGACGATGACGGCCATGAACGACGCAATCGGGACCCATGAGGGGAGTGACATGGAACGTAGAAGGAGGCTGAGCGCGTAGCCCTTCATGACGTCGAGCAGACCGACCGTGAGGCCGTAGCCCCAGCCGTACTGACGGACGCTTCCCGAAAGGCCAGGGTTGTCCTTCAGTCGAATATCCTCGTGCTTGACCAGGAAGCTGAGGACAACGCCCCAGCAAACAGAACCCCACAGGTACGATGCCACGACCAATGCCCCGTACTTGAGCCAGATGTTCATCAGGATCCTCCCGACCATGCCTCGATGTCCGAATACGTTGCCAGCGCTCCGCTCCTACTCGCAGCCTCAGTCTAAATCAATGTTCCGGCTTGTAAAGCAGGCTCTTGCCAGTATACTTTTCTGCAGGCCGCACTGCGCTTGTCCAGCGGTGATCATCGTTGTTTCTGGTGCTGCCTGTGATGCCGCAGTTATCGTGGAGGTCGTATGGGTTTTTGGACTGTTTTCGCTATAGCGGTGGGCCTTTCGATGGACGCGTTCGCCGTGTCCGTGGCGAACGGGTGCCGCATAAAGCGGTTGACTCTGCGCGATGCGTTGCGGCCAGGCTGGTGGTTTGGTGGGTTTCAGATGCTCATGCCCGTGCTGGGCTGGTTTGGGGGCCTCGCGCTCAGAGACCTCATCCAGAACTTCAGCCACTGGGTTGCGTTCGGTCTCCTCGTTTGCGTCGGCGGCAAGATGCTGGTCGAAGCTGTGCGTGCTGGAGACCATGGGGACGACTGCCGGGAAGAGAGGCGCAGCACGCGCGACATGCTTGTCCTTGCGATAGCCACAAGCATCGACGCGTTGGCGGTCGGGCTGAGTTTGGCGGTCCTGCGGGTGTCGATCTGGTGGCCAGCTCTGCTTATCGGGCTTGTGACATTCACGTTCTCGCTGGCAGGGACTCTCTTGGGTGGCGGGATCGGAAAGCTGGTCAAGGACAAGGCCGAGATTCTGGGGGGCCTTGTCCTTATTGGCATTGGGATCAAGATATTGCTGCAGGGATTGCGCTAGGACGGACTGCTGCGGATGGAACGGAGGCTTGCACATGGCACACACGTTGTTCAATGATGAGGTCAAGTATCACATCAGGTTGAAGCAGGGCGACGTTGGCAGGTATGTCCTGTTGCCCGGCGACCCCGGTCGCTGCGAAGTCATCGCGAAGTGGTTCGACAACCCGGTGAAAGTTGCGCAGAACAGGGAGTATGTCACCTATACGGGAACGCTCCTGGGCGAGAGAGTCTCTGTGACGTCGACCGGAATTGGAGGCCCTTCGACCGCGATTGCAGTCGAAGAACTCGCGATGATTGGTGCGGAGACCTTCATACGAGTCGGAACATCGGGAGCAATGCAGCCCGGTATCGGCATCGGAGATCTGGCGATCGTTACGGCCGCGATCCGCGACGAAGGGACGACCAGACAGTATATGCCCATCGAATTCCCGGCAGTGGCCAACATCGACGTGACTCTAGCACTCAGAGCGGCTGCGGAACAACTGCATCTTGCCTTCCACCTGGGTGTCTCAGTCAAAAGACTCGTTCTACGGCGAGGTTGAGCCCGATCGCCAGCCAGTTGCAGAGCAATTGAACGCACGTCGCAGGGCGTGGATCGCTGGTGGAGCAGTGTGCTCGGAGATGGAGGCAGCTACGGTGTTTGTGGTATCGAGCATTCTGCACAAGCGTGCCGGAGGCGTCATGCTCATTGTCGACAGTCAGTTCGCAGAGGGTGGAAACGAACCCCATCACCTGATGCTGGACAGACTTATATCAACGGGGGTCGAGGCCATCAAACTGCTGATCGAACGGGACCGTGCCGGAAGTCGCTGAGTGACAGTTGTTTGCGCAAGAACCGCGGGCCCCGCATCAGGCGGGGCCCGTTCGTCGTTGAAATGCTTGCCTCGTATCTCCCGAGTCGCTATGATGTATGCAGTAGTTGATTGTTGTGGAGGGTACGGCCATGTATCTTCTGGTGATCATCACAAGACAGGAGGACAAGACCTACGACTTCCTGAAGTTGCTTCCGACAGTTGGCGTGCGCGGAGCGACGGTTATCGAGGGTCGAGGAATGGGCAGGATCCTGCGTGACCGTGAGACCGTTTTTACCTCAATCGAACAGATTCTCAGTGCAAGCATCGACCTTACGGACAACGTCGTCATCCTCTCTCTTGTCCAGGGCGGAGAAGTCCTGGCGAGCGTACGCAGACTTGCGCGACAGGTCTTCGGGGATTTTTCCCGTCCGAATACGGGAGTTCTCTTTGTTCTGCCGGTCGCGGACGCCGAAGGTCTTGCGACAGGACCAGACCTGACGCTCCCAGGCAGTGCTCAGTAGGATGCAAGTATCTGATGTCCGTGTGCTCGCCATCCCGGGGCTTTGCGGGGTCGCAGACAGCCTCATCATTAAGGGTACGTAGAAGTCGGGTGCCGACATACGAACAGGTGCCCCCGAAGATCAGCTCCGGGGGCATCGCAATTGATGGAAAGGGCGAGGGGTGGTCAGCCGCCCCCCAGGAAGGGGATGATGAAGACTGTATCCTCCTCGTGCAGTTCGGTGTCGTAGGGCGTGCGCTGTCCATTGACAAGAACGAAGCCTGCTCGGTCGCGGTCGATGCCCAGTGCTGCAAGGAGTCCGGCAACATCTGTTCCGGTCGACACCTGCACATCGTGCAGGTCTCCGACCTGATCGGCGACAATGGCATGCAGTTTGAGCTTTATGAGCATCCAGCTCTCTCAGCAGTCGTAATAAAGCTCGAATTCCTTGGGATGAGGCAGGCGGCGGAGTGCTTCTGCTTCGTTCTTCTCCTTGTAGGAGCAGAACGCTTCAACGAATCCCGGAGGGAAGACGCCGTCTCGTGTCAGGAAGTCGCTGCCACGTCTCAGGGCTGCGAACGCCTCGGAAAGCGAGGTTGGAAGCACCGGAATCCTGCGGACAGTCTTCTCGGGCAGTTTCTCAATGTCTCCCGTGTATGGACC
>JAPLGJ010000248.1 GCA_026390215.1 Caldisericota bacterium | reverse complement strand
GGGAGGACGTAGACTTTGACTGATCGACGGCCCCACCTGCATGCGTCGCCAAACGAGTTGAAGAACAGGTCGATACAGTTTCCGTTGATGCTGGTCCCCGTGTCCGCTGCGACCGCGTAGCCGTATCCTTCGATATACAGTACCGTCCCCATGGGGATGAGGCGCCGGTCGACCGCACAGGTGCCGTAGTGAAGCCACAGCCCCGAGTATCCATACAGGTGGTCCTTGCCATCGAGGATCGTGGCGCGCCTGTTCGAATAGGCGGTGGCAGACATCGTGTACGTGCGTGTCGGCTTCAGGTCCAGGCGAGCGGCACCGACCTCATAGACCTCGTGCACGACAGGCTTGATCGTCTGCGTCTTGACGACAGCTGAACCGACTGCCTGCTGGGCGACCTTGGTCACCTTGATCGTCTTCTTGAGAATGCCGTTCTGGCCCATGACGCTGATATAGCTTCGGCCGACTTCCATATAGGGGTTCTTCTCGTAGACGCGCTTATAGGCGATCGTCTCGGTCTTGCTGGTGTACGCGTACGTCGTGCGCATGACGACGATGTCATCGTTGTACGGCACGGGGTCCGTCGGATCAGGGCTGACCTTGTCTTCCGTGTTCAGCTTGATGCCGTTGTCTGCCAGCAGCTCTCCGACCGTCTCCACGGTCGAGTAGATGGTTTCACTGGTATGATCGATGGTGAGTGTGACCGGCTTGGCGCGCACGATAGCGATTTCCCCATGGGGGATGACCGCGGCGACATCCGGTGTTACCACATCTTCCGGGCGCAGCGAATAGGTATTCGCCTTAGCCAGGATGCTGCTCACCGACATGCTGTGGAACGCGACGATCCACGTCTTGTTGCCTGCGTCGTTGACAACATACGCGTGGACCCCTGCACTCCAGAGGAAGAGCCCACCGAGGAGGACGCCCATGACAGCAAAGAGGACGGCCTTTCTCCTGTGGAACACCCTCACGAGTCGTGTTGTGTCCATAGTGGGCCGATTATACCACTGGCTGCAGCGGCTGCAAAGGTTCCGCCCAGGAACGAATGGCTGGACCACTCATCTGGAGAGGTTCAGTCACATTCACGGCGTGGACGTGAGTCGGGTGCGCCTTCGGCCGCCGAAGAACCTGAGGACGAACAGGAACAGATTGCGAAAATGCGGACTGACCGGCCTGCATCTGTTGCAAATCGTGTCCTGGCCATACAATGAAGACTGGAGATGCCGGTACCAGGAGCAGGAAGACTTCCTTGTCGCACCTGCTATGGAAATGGGGTCTGTCCCATGATACGGAGGTGACACAGTGTTCGCTGATTATGCACGAGTCTGGCCAGTTCACGCAATCCTGATGGGAAGTGCTGTCCTGTCGCTTCTCACGGCCACCTGGGCCGCTACGCTCGGACGCTACCGCAAGGGGTCTTTCCGTCTTCACAGGACTGCCGCCGTGACCGCGTTTGTACTGTTGGCAACAGGGCTCCTTGTAGCAGCCGGCATGGTCCAGGCCAGCGGGGGGCCGCACCTCCGTGTCCTCCACGGTGTCGGTGGTACAGTGACAATCGTGCTAGGGTTCCTCACCGGCGCAGGAGGGTACGCTGCAACCAAGGTACGCTCCAACAGGAAACAACTGCGGACCGTCCACCTGTGGGTGGGCCGTCTCGCGGTTGTGCTGTTCCTGTTCACCATCCTTGCCGGACTGCGGCAGGCCGGCATCCTCTAGCGGGGTATCTCAGGGCTTCGGGTACGTGACCGTCACAACCTTCGTCGTCGGGTCATAACTGATTGCGCACCCCAGCTGCTCGGCGACGAACCGGGCGGGCAGCATCGTCCTTCCCAGGAGGATGACCGGAACCACGCGAGCGTCAGCCGGGTCGATAGGAACGATCCGCCCATTCGTAATCGCTGTCGCCTTGCCCACGACCAGCGCAAGCGTCAGACCTGTGCGCTGGATGGTCACCGTCTGGGTGCCAGCGGTCCAGCTGACCGTCGCACCCAGTGGCTCGGCCACGTAGCGCACCGGCAGCAGCGTTCTCCCGTTCTGGATGACGGGAGCCGCGTCGAGCGTCACCGGTGTGCCGTTTCGCATGGCTTTCGTCGACCCGATGGTGAACGTCAGCACGACAGGCGCGGGAGCCCCAACGTCAATGGACGCACTCCCCTTCCGTGCATGAGGAGATACCCCATCTGCATTCCCGGTTGCCCAGATGATCTTCAGGTTCCCGGATATCGGCACTGCCTTGTCATGAGCGTCGCCGGTGACCCGCTTGCGGCTGAACTCAATCGTTGTCGTCCCTGCCTGTTCGCTCCCTGCGCTGGCTAGAAGATCTATGGTGCCGCCCAGCGACGTGTCGTCAGGGTGGGGTCCAAACATCCCAGTGGAGTACTGGTCGAGGACTGTCGCCTTGCCTCCGCTGACCCAGCCGAACACCATGTCGGCTCCGTTCATTGCAATTGCGGGGTCGATGCCCAGCGCGACCCAACCCGTCGTCGTCGCCTGGATGCCAAACCAGACCATGTCGCTCGTGATGGTCCAGGAAAGCGTATACA
>JAPLGJ010000024.1 GCA_026390215.1 Caldisericota bacterium | reverse complement strand
AAATGGGGTGGGTAAGGAGACTCGAACTCCCAACATCTGGATCCACAGTCCAGTACTCTAACCAATTGAGCTATACCCACCATATTGGACTGGCGAGCCCAGCAGGATTTGAACCTGCGACCGACGGATTAGAAATCCGTTGCTCTATCCAGCTGAGCTATGGGCCCATGGTCGGGGCGAGTGGATTTGAACCACCGATCTCATGGTCCCAAACCATGCGCGTTACCAAGCTACGCCACACCCCGAATAGAAAGAGAATACACGCAATCAGCCAAAAATCAAGGTCCCAGCGGTAGCGCCCCTTGAAGAGAACACCACAGAGCCCTGGCGGCCCGTGCGCGGTGGCTGATATGGTCTTTGAGACCGGGATCCATCTCGCCGAAGGTGAGAGAGTAGCCGTCCGGGGTGAATAGCGGATCATATCCAAAACCCCGAGACCCACGTGATTCGGCGGTCACCGTCCCGGTGACAGCGCCCGAGCAGGCGAGACACCAAGATGACCGAGGAAGAAACGCGACGATCCAGCACACGAACCGCGCAGGCGTTGACAAGACGTGGTGCTCCGTGAGAAACGCTCCGAGCGCAGCCCTTTCCGAGAGATTCGCATACCGAAAACGCGCAGAATGGACTCCGGGCATATTGTCAAACAGGGGTAGCTCAAGGCCGGAGTCGTCCCCAAGGACAATCCAGTCATCGAGTCCCGAGGGCGGGACACTCAGGATGCCCGACCGAGCTTTCCTGTACGCATTCTGGTAGTAGGTGACGCCGCACTCGACAGCGCTCTCCGCGTCCAATTCTTCCAAGGGAAGCCGGCAGTCCAGACCTCTGAGAATGCTGCCATATTCCTCCAGTTTGTGGGCGTTGCCCGTGACAAGTCGCAGCCTCAAACGTCTGCAACCTCGACTGCGCTGACATAGTCACCAAGGAAGAGACGGGCCTTTTCGAGAAAGTCGCCAGGGTCGCCCGTTGTAAAGAACCTGTCCTGCTGTCCGGCTCCGGTGGTCAACCGGCACTTCTCGAGCACCAGCCCTACCTCGTATGCAAGTTCCTTGCTTGGGTCGACAATCTTGACGCCCGGTCCAAGGATGCCTTCCATGAGGCTGTTGAGGAAGGGGAAGTGGGTGCAGCCCAGAACAAGGGTATCTGCTCCGAACTCCCGCACCGGCTTCAGAACGTCCGCGGCATAGTCAGCCACATCCTTACCCTCGATGGTCCCAGCTTCCACGAGATTCACGAGCTCCTGCGACTGAAGTTCTATCATTTCTACCGTCGGATCCAGCAGGCCCATTGCCCTGAGATAGCCGTGGCTCCGTGCTGTTCCGGGGGTCGACAGCACTGCAACTCTGCGGTTGCGGGTCGCCAGCTGTGCGCTCTTGACGCCGGCAGAAATCATCCCCAGAACGGGGACACTCACACGTTGCTGAATATCCGGGAAAACGGCGCTGGACGCCGTGTTGCAGGCCACAACAACCATTCGGGCTCCGTGAGCCTCGAGGAACCCGACGAGAGCCATGGCCCTGCTGATCACCTGCTCCCTTGGCTTCGTTCCATACGGAAAAAAGCGGGAATCGGCAATGTACATGATAGCCTCTCGTGGCAATCGGTTCTTCAGCTCCCGAACGACCGCCAACCCTCCGACTCCTGAGTCGAACACCCCCACGTAGGATTGCACTCGACCTCTCTACCTGCCGAAGTACTCGACTATCGCGTCCACAATACTCTGAGCCACCTTCTGCTGGAACGAGTCCTCCCGCAGAAGTCGTTCCTCTTCACTGTTGCTGATGAATGCGCACTCCACCAGGGCAGAAGGCATGGTATCGACGTGGGACACGAGGTATAGCGACGTCTTCTGCGTCCCTCGATCCGTTCTTCCCAGGGCCGAAACGAGATGCTTCTGGACAAGCGCAGAAAACACCTTCGACCGGTCAAACCAGTAGTGCACTTCGGTGCCTCCAATTGATGTCCCCCCATCCGTGGCGTTCTGGTGAATTGCAAGAAACAGGTCCGCCCCTGAGCTGTTGGCTATCTGTACCCGCCTGGCGAGGTCAGGGTTGTCCTTTGAGGTATCATCCGACCGCGTCATGACGACCCGGACGCCATTCGCCTCGAGCAACGTCTTCACCTTCAGCGCGATTGACAGGTTGACGGACGATTCTCTGGTCCCGGAAGGACCTACGGCCCCGAAGTCGAAGGAGCCCGTCGATGACATGTAGCCGTGACCGGGGTCAAGGACGACTTTCTTCCCTTCAATCGTACCTTCGACAGCGCCGGAAAGACTGATGACATAGATGCCCGTTGCGGGGCTCTGCACCTCGGCCGTGGAAGCAGGCGCATGCACACGTATCTCGACGATCGGAGGGATATCGTTCAGACGCTGCTTCGCCGACACGGTGGCCCAAGCCGACAGCGCCTGCTGGCCGGCGATAGACGCGGCCGAAACCCCCTCCAGCTGGAAGATGCAGTAGTCACCGTCCAGGGTCTTCGTCACGTTCAGGTCACAGGCAGACGTGATCGTGATGCTCCCCGACGCACTTGCGGAAGCACCTGTAAGAGCAATTGATGAGATGATCGGGTCAAGATAGACCCTCAGAGCGTCTCCGGTCGCCTGGAGTCCAAACACGTGTGCCACTGTCGCCACCGGAACGTAGAGCAGACCGCTCAGAATCTTTGGCGCGACAAGCATCTCCTCACTCCAGTGGTCGCTGTCCTGTGCAATCTTGAGAGTGCGCAGCCCGTCCTTCAGGACGTACTGTCGATTGCCGAGCGTCAAGCTCGTTTGCTGATTGGCCGCGTCCCAGGAGAGCAGCATACCATAATCATTGGCCACATCTACGAGCGGAACGAAGGTGGCCCCCTCTGCGAAAAATGTCTCTTCGCTGCCGGACAGTAGCTCGCCACACAGAAACACAGCCTTCGACGGCGAGGTCGATCCAGGCGCACTCACCATCAGCTGCACCATCGACGTACTGGTTGATTGCCTCAAGCCTGTATCGGACCCGACAAGATAGATCACAATGCTGGATACGAAACCGGCCGAGGTCGACCCTACTTTCACCGCTGACACCTGTTTCGTCGGCACACCCGCAATGCCGGCCTGTGCAGACTGCACCAATCTTGGCAGTGAGACCTCGATGCGTTCTGGATTGTGTCCCAGGACAATCGACAGCCCGCTCTTGTCCCCGTCGATGTGCATCGTGACGCTAGTCCAGCCGTTCGACGATACCAGCTCGATACCGGTCAGACTGCAGACGGTACCGCCAGGACCAGTACCTCCAACCACTGTCCCGTCAGTCATCGCTACCCAGTCCTCGGAGGAGGCATCAGATAACTCAAGGGACACTTGCGCGCCATCTGTAGCGATGCCGACAATGACCTTGCCCGTGGCGGCAAGCGCCCCGTCGCTCCCCGCGACGAACGGTGACGCGACAAGATACGCTGACGGACCCGCGGAAGTAAGGCTCTTCCCTATAGTTGCAGCAACAAGGCCGCTTGGCAACCTTTCCCACGAGTTAAGCAACGGTGCGAAGACCCAACCCGTCTTTTCGGCAGCAGTCACACGGCACCAGGTCTCCTTCTGTTCGTTCATGCAGTAGCCGGTGATGAGCAGACTCGTCCCAGAAGACAGCACGCCAAGGCGGTCGTACACGACTGAAGGTCCGCTGCGAAGGTTCGCTGCGTCCACCGTCTTGGTCGAAAGCGGAAGCTTCGGCCTCCAGAGGGCCAGAAGGGACGATGCCGTGAACGTCGTTGGCGTGGAGGGAGGAGCCTCGACTGTCTGGACTTTCACGACCCACGACGCGACATAGCCGCTGGTCTGTTTGATCTTGAGGGATGAACAGTCCACCTTGTACCAGATCTTGCCGCCTGCGTCGTTGGATTCTGAGAGAATGCGCAAGGATGTACGTGAGTTCATCGTCGTGAGGCGCACGAAGGCTGTTCCCGCGCCACTTCGCAGGGCCGTGCCATCTTCCACGACGACGGCGTAGCGAGTCGACGATGACACAGCAGCTGCAGTTGGTTCAGCCTTCGCGGGTGCTGGCGTCGAAACGGCTGGACTGGCCGGCGACGTGATGGCTGGAGCATAGGTCACAAGCCAGCCTGCGACGAATCCGAACGACGTGCCCACCCGTATCTTGTACCACGTCTGTCCCGACCCATCTTTGGAAGAGCCGACAGCCTCGTACTTCTCTCCCCTGCGTGCGACCCCAATCACACTGAACGTCGTACCCGCTCCCGAACGTATATTGGCCTCGTCCGGAACTGTCACGGTCGCTGTCGTGTCGCCGCGCACTGTCCCGACAACAGCACCAAGGAAAAGGATCAGGACGAGGAACATGGCTATCATCCTATTGCTCAACGTACGTACCCCCTCATCTCACGATCCACTCGTCGTCGCTCAGAGGTCTCACGAGACCCCTTGGTTGCCAGGAACTTGCCGACAGCCAGGTCGACCTTGATGAACCCCCCCTCCGAGAAGGAAAGTGAGGCCGGCACAACCGTCAGGCCCTGCTGACTGATGAGAGATGCAATCCTGATAAGCTCGCGTCGGTGGAGAAGGAGCCTTCTGCGGCGTTTCAGCTCTTCGTCGGTTGTGTGGGCAAAGGCGTAGGGACCCATGGACATCTGTACGACGTAGAGCTCACGACCGTAGAACCGGCAGTACGAGTCTCCAAAGGCAAGTGTTCGCGAACGCACGGCCTTCACTTCCCAACCGCGCAGTTCTATGCCAGCCTCAAGGCGCTCGAGAGTCTTGAAGTTGTGCTGGATCCGCTTATTGGCGACGATCACTCCGGGTTTGATGTCCATGTCTACCGCGCAAGTACTCCAAGCACAGAGATGAAGTCCTGAGGAAGTGGCGCCATGACCCGCACCTCGACTCCCGAACGCGGCGCAACAAACGAGAGCGCAAATGCATGGAGCATCTGCCGCTCGATAACTACGTTGCGCTGAGCCCTGTATCCGTAAGTATAGTCTCCGAGGACCGGATGTCCAATGTAGGAGCAGTGAACACGTATCTGATGCGTCCGCCCCGTCTCGATTCGTATCCGCAGAAGAGATGCCTGGTTGCCGAAATGCTGGATGACCTCGAAGTCTGTCGTGGAAGGTCGACCCGAACTGTCGGCCTGCCGAAGAAGCAGCCCTCGGGAATGAACCGCCCCAATGGGCACGTCGATTCGGCCACTCTTCTCCGCGAACGTCCCCCAAACCAAGGCAAGATACTGCTTCTGCGCATCATGGCTTCCCAGCTGTCGCTTGAAGCAGCTCCACCCGGCTTGAGAACGGGCGAGAACCATCACGCCACTCGTGTCCTTGTCGAGCCGATGTACGACTCCTGGCAACTCCACACCCTCTCCCTCATAGAGCGTGACTCCACTTGCGAGAGCCACTTCAGTCAACGTCCCGGCTACCTTCCCCGGCGCAGTGAAAACAGGCAGTCCGGCCGGTTTGTTCACCGCAATGATATCGTCATCGACGTAGAGAACCGGTACCACGACCGGCCCCAGCCTCAACTCATGCATGAAAGCCCCACTGGTTGGGAAAGAGAAGTGCAAGACCACACAGTATTGCGCCCGTGGTCACGAGGCAGTCGGCCACGTTGAACACGGACCAGCCACGTACCCACAGAAAGTCGGTTACCTGCCCGGCCATGACGCGGTCGATGAAATTGCCCGCAAATCCGGCGAAGATGAGAAGGAAACCATGGGCTAGTCCTCGGTCTCCGCGATGCAATGCGGCTATCGCCGCGACGCAGACGCCAATGCCAAGCACTGCATTCAGCGGCACGACCCACGCCTCCCCTCCAAAGAGTCCAAACGCAACCCCCTTGTTCATCGTCAGGACGAACCCCACCGGACCTGCCGTTAGGCTGTGCTGGAAAAGAAACCGCCGCGCCAGCCATTTCGTGCCCTGATCTGCCAGGATCATCAGGGCAACAAGAACCGACCAGCGGAGAAGAGCACTCAGCCTGTTCATCGTGTTCCTTCAGCCATCGCAGTACCTTCCAGACCGATTTCCACGATCTTGCTCCTCGAAGCATGTCCATTAAGGATACGGACCGCAGAGCGAGCCACGCCAAAGTGACGACTAATAATCTGCAGGACCTCTTCATTTGCTTTGCCCTCTGCAGGCCTGGCATGCACGTGGACACACCAAGGGTCTCCTGGTTCCACGTCCGATCTGCTGCTGCCCGGAACTACGCGAACATTGATCCGCATCATTTCTCCTCTTCAACGCAACTGGGCCGTCCATCCCAACAACCGGGAACAGGCGGCCCAGCACGTCTGCGCGTCTGTCGCCCTTACTTCTGCGTTAGCAGGTGACAAGCCACTGTATGGCCCGGGGCAACCTCAATGACCAGAGGCTCCTGGTCTTTGCAGATGGGCATCGCGTAGGGACAGCGCGTACGGAAGTGACAGCCGGACGGAGGGTTCACCGGAGACGGAACGTCACCCTGGAGAATGATGCGTTCACGCTTCACGTCGGGGTCAGGCACAGGCACTGCCGAGAGAAGAGCCTGCGTATACGGATGAAGTGGGTGGTCGAACAGTTCGTCGTTGTCGGCGGTCTCTACGATCTTGCCAAGATACATGACTGCCACACGGTCAGACATGTGGCGCACAACAGCAAGGTCATGCGCAATGAAGAGGTATGTCAGGCTCAGCCTTTGTTGCAGTTCCTGGAGCAAGTTGATGATCTGCGATTGAATCGATACGTCCAACGCCGAGATTGGCTCATCCAAGACAAGAAGTTCTGGATTGATAATGAGAGCGCGCGCGACCCCAATACGTTGACGCTGACCACCGGAGAACTCATGAGGATAACGCTTCTCGTATTCGGGGCGCAAGCCCACAGTCTCCATCATGGTGGCAACGGCCTGTTTGCGCTCCTTGCGAGTGCCGATGCCATGTACATCCAGAGGTTCCTGGATGATATCGCCCACAGGCATGCGTGGGTTGAGTGAACCGTACGGGTCCTGGAACATGATCTGCATGTTCCGACGAAGGGGCCGCATCTGATTCGGAGTAAGGTTGGTGATGTCCTTCCCTTTGTAGATGATCTTCCCGCTCGTGGGCCGCAACAGCTTCAGCATGGTGCGTCCGGCGGTCGTCTTGCCCGATCCGGATTCTCCGACCAAGCTCAGGGTCTCGCCCTGATCGATGAAGAAACTCACCTCGTCCACCGCCTTGACGGAAGCGACGGTCTTGGCGAAGACTCCTCCCTTGACGGGGAACCACTTCTTGAGTTGCTGGACTTCTACGAGTCTGGTTGTCATGGTCATTTCTCCTCTCTGCCTATGACTCGATGGGATGGAAGCAGCGCACGAGATGACCGGGGGAGAACTCAAGAATCTCCGGCTCTTCCTCTCTGCACTTCTCCGTCGCAAACGGGCAACGTGGGTTGAAGCGGCAACCCTTGGGCATGTGGTACGGCGAGGGGACCATGCCTTCGATGGCAGGCAACGGCTCGTTGGTCTTCTTTTCCGTGAATTTCGGTATGGACTGCAACAGACCGTACGTGTACGGATGATGCGGAGACTTGAAGATCTCTCTAGCGGAAGCGCTCTCGACAATCTTGCCTGCATAGGCGATGGAGATGGTCTCTGCCATTTCGGCGACGACGGCAAGGTTGTGGGTGATGATAAGGATGGCCATCCCAAGCTTCTTCTGAAGTCCGCGCATCAGGTCAAGAATCTGTGCCTGGATGGTGACATCAAGCGCTGTTGTGGCTTCATCAGAGATCAGGAGGTCAGGATTCGAAGATAGTGCCATGGCGATCATGACCCTCTGGCGCATGCCGCCGCTCATCTCATGAGGGTACTGGCTGAAGCGCCGTTCGGGCTCGGGGATGCCAACCAGGTGAAGCATCTCGATCGTACGTTTCTTCGCCTCAACAGCATCGATCTTCTGATGCAGCGTAATAGCTTCGCTAATCTGGTCGCCAATTGTGTAGACAGGATTGAGTGATGTCATAGGTTCCTGGAAGATCATGGAGATCTTGTCACCACGTATCATACGCATCTCTTCTGCATTCTTCTTGAGAAGATCTTCCCCATGAAAGAAGATCTCGCCTCCGATGATCTTGCCGGGAGGATTGGGAATGAGGCGAATGATCGAGAGGGCTGTAACGGACTTTCCACAACCGGACTCGCCCACCAGGCCTACAACCTCTCCCCGGTGAATCGTCAGGTCAATCCCGTCTACAGCTGGAACGACTCCGTCCTCAGTGTAGAAGAACGTGCGCAGGTTCTTGATGTCGACAAGTATTTCCCGGTTGTCCATGGTGCCCCCCTACAGTTTCAGTTTCGGATCGATGGCGTCGCGAAGTCCATCTCCGAAGAAGTTGAATCCAAGAACAGTCATGAAGATGGCCAAGCCGGGGTAGATGATGAGACGAGGCGAGTTCCAGATGAACTGCTGAGCGTTCTGCAGCATGTTGCCCCAACTCGCAAAAGGCGCCTGAACACCGAATCCCAGGAAGCTGATGGAGGCTTCATAGATGATGGCCCCGCCGATTCCGATTGTCGTGGATACGATGAGGACTGCCAGCGTATTGGGAAACAGGTGGCGCCACATGATCCTGTTGGCGCTGGCGCCAATCGCATGGGCCGCCTCAATGTACTCCTGCTCCTTAAGCGAGAGAACGAGACCGCGCACGAGGCGCGCATCCACCATCCACCCAAAAATGACGATGACCAGGATAATTTGCCCGATGCCCTTCCCCATGACACTCGCCAGAGCTATCAGCAATGGGAACGTCGGAATCGACAGCATCGCATCGGTGAACCTCATAAGGAGGTCGTCTGCCCATCCGCCATAGTAGCCCGCGACCAGGCCGACCACTGCGCCCACAATCGTGGAGCTGATGGCCGAGATGAATCCGATGAACAACGAGATGCGCCCTCCAAAGAACATGCGAGCCAGCACGTCGCGGCCATAGTCGTCGGTACCCAAGGGATGGGCGGGCGACGGCACGTTGAACATGCCTTCGAGACCCTCGATCTGCTCGTTGGGATCAGCACGCCACACCAGCGGGCCAACGAACACGAACAACAAGATCACGATCAGCATGAATGCACCGAACATGGCCAGCTTGTGGCGCGTCAGGCGGTGAAACACCATGCCTACGTACGTGTAGTCGTCAGACGACTTCCTTTGTCCTTTCTTTCTTGCTTCCACAGCCTTCTCAGTCATGGTCGCACCCTCCCAGCTAGCTGTACTTGATGCGCGGGTCTACCCACGCATACACGATGTCCGCCACCAGGTTGAAGACGATAACAAGGATGCTGACGAGCATAAGGCCAATCATGGCCGTAGGATAGTCGCTCTTGATTTCTGCTGCAATGATGAGGCTTCCCATCCCTGGAATGTTGAAAATCGTCTCCGTGATGGCGGCACCACCGACAATGCCCGGAAGCGACAGGGCAACCAGCGTCACAATCGGAATCATCGCGTTGCGCAGCGCATGCTTGTTGATAACGGAATGCTCAGGTGCACCCTTGGCACGGGCAGTCCTGATGTAGTCCTGACGGATGACCTCAAGCATGGACGACCGCATGTAGCGCGCCCAGCCACCCACCGAAGAGAAAGCCAGAACGAAGACAGGCATCACAAGATACTGTGCCCGATCCCCAAGCTTGGCCCAGAACGGAGCCTCCTCCAGTCCCGGCGTGATGATCCCGCCCGCAGGCAGCAGGGGCATCCCACTTGGTCGTTTCAGGACGACACTGAAGAGCATCATCATCATAAGTCCAAACCAGAACGTCGGCATGGACATGCCCAGGAAGCTGACGACCGTGACGATGTAGTCCGTCATGGAGTATTGCTTGACAGCAGATATGATGCCTATTGGAAGAGCAATGGCAAGAGACACCAGGAATGTCAGCCCCATGACCCGCACGGTCACGGGCAACGCTCTGGAGATGATATCGCGTGCCAGGGAGCCAGGGTACAGGAGAGAAGGGCCCCAGTCCCCACGGACGACGCCGCTGAACCACTTGAAGAACCTCAGGTACCACGGAAGATCGAACCCCCAAGCCTTGATGAGGCGCTGGATGTCGGACTTCTTGATTCGCGGGTTCTCGATCAGAGCCGCGAATGGGTTCGGCACGAGGGAGAAGATGCCAAACGACACGATCATCACGATCAGGATGAGCGGGATCATGCCAAGAACACGCCGGATTATGTAATCTCTCATGTTGGCGAAGACTCCTTTCGGCAGTCTCCCACGCTTCTCTATGAAGGTGTGGGAGCCGATGAATCGAATCTACAGGTCTTCAGACTCCGTAGTCGCGGTGTCGAGCAGCTATGTGGGCAACTGCAGGAAACAAGGGCATAACTCTCTTCATCGCATACTCCTTCCTGGAATAGATGCAGAACATGCAAAACTCCCTTCGCGTGCTTTTCGGTAAGACGCACCTCCTCCGATAAGACCGTCTATCTGCAGGCTGCAGCTCTGTATCCAGAGCCGGCATCAGACAAACCCAGGCAGGGCAGCCGCCTGACTTCGCTGTCCGTCGAACCGACCAGGTACTTACCCATCGTGACGTTATACCACGGTCGGCTGAGAGTGTCAATTGAACGACCTTCGTGGTCTGCGGGCATGGGTTCCAGGAAGAACGCCGCGCAGAATGCCGCAACAGCCAATCCAGCTTCAAGAATTGGGCTCACGAACCGCGACCAGGCAGCTACGGCTTTTGTGGGACCAGGATCGTGGTCAGGCGTCAGACGCCGGACTTCCCGAGCTGTCACAAGACACATGCGCTGCTCGAATTCTTTCCCTTCGGCGATCTCCAACGGCATGACGAACGTGGCCAAGTCGACGACCGCCATCGCGTCATGGGAAAGCCATCTCGCATGCACACCCTCGAACAGGTCGCGGTCACCACGAATGATGTTCTCGACGACCCTGTCAAGCTGATCGGCCTGTTTTAGTTCTGTCTCATCATTTGTCATCTGGCTCACCCATCTTTCTCGCAATCATCGTCTTGACCTCGGCCAGGGCCCGGAACAGCAGCACCTTCACATTGCTCTCGCTGAGGTCAAGCAGGAACGAGACCTCTCTCACAGACTTGTGTTCAAGGAGCCTCATCCGAACAACCGACCTCCGGAGTTCCTCCAGATGGTCGATTGCCTCATCTACGAGGGCCTTCGTGTCGGCTGCCTCTGCCAACTCGTATGGATCCTTGAGCAGACCCGTAGAGTGAACGTCCATGAATTCCTGGAATGGAAGCATGGAGTAGCCGGTCTGCTGTCTGTAGTAGTCTGAGAGAGCATTTCGTTCGATCTTGTATACCCAGACATCAAGCGGAATACCTTGATACGTGAAACTCTTGATAGACGAGACTACTCTGCATATCGTGTCTTCGGCAATGTCCTCGGCAGTAGCTCTGCTCTTGACATGCCTCAGAGCGTACGCCAGCATGCGAGGAACAAAGCGCTCGACAAACCGGCGCCATGTCTCTTCATCTGCCTGCTGCAGTCCTCGTACGAACTCCTCTTCATCCACGTCGATTGCCGCGCTTCCTCACTCGCATAATCGTGACTGCAAGCAATTGGTTACACCCGGAAAGGTGAACGGGGTCCAAAAATTCCCGTACCAACACGTATCATGTTCGAACCATGCTCGATTGCCAGTTCGAAGTCGTCAGAAGTTCCCATGGACAGCAACCTGACCCGTGATGAACCAAGGTCGCTGGCAAGATCGTGAAACAGCACGCTGACAGACTCATATAGTACCGCACGTACGGGTAGTGTTGCTTGAACGGGGACGACTGCCATCAGCCCAGAGACCTCAAGCAGCCAGGGAGTGCCGGCGGCGGCAAGCTCACGGATCTGGGGCACAGTCAACCCGCCCTTCTGCGTCTCTTCACCGGCATTCACCTCTAGCAGGAACGCGCGCGCTCTCAGTACACCACGATCCTGAACACCGTTCAGACGCTCGAGAATGTCCGGGCCTGCCGAATCGACCGTGTCGAATACGCGGAGGATGGCGTTGTACTTGTTTGACTGGAGTCGACCGATGTACCGGACAGTCACCCTGTGACTCTCGCGCACGGTGAAGACGTCCTTGCGCATGGCTTCCTGGAGGTAGTTCTCGCCAATTTCGGTCACCCCTGCATCAATGGCTTCCAGGATCCGGGGAAGAGACTGTGTCTTGGTCACGCAGACAATATGCGGTTCGCCGGGCTGACCAGTCGCCCGGCGATACGACAAGCAGGCTCGCTCGCGGACTTCCGAGAAGCAGTCAGCTATCGAGCCCACAGTTGGCGCTAGAAGCCGCGAGGCGGCCCTTTGCGCAGTATGGCGGGGAGCTCGACCTCCTCGACCTTGAATTCCTTGAGAATCTTCTTCTCCT
>JAPLGJ010000008.1 GCA_026390215.1 Caldisericota bacterium | reverse complement strand
AATGTGGTTCTCGGGAGGCTGGTCGAACGTCGAACTGATCACCTCGCTGCGAATCGACTGCTTCATGTCCGTGACTTCCTCGGGTCGCTCATCGATAAGGAGCACCATCAGCGTGACCTCGGGGTGATTGTATTCGATGCTTTGTGCAACGTTCTTGAGAATCGTCGTCTTCCCGGCCTTCGGCGGAGACACGATCAGGCCACGCTGACCCTTGCCGATGGGAGCAACAAGATCAAGGAGGCGCAATGCCATGCTGCAGTTTGGCGTCTCCAGCTTGAGGTGCTTGTTGGGAAAGATCGGAGTGAGCGACTCAAACTGCGGCCGAGCAACCACGTACCCTTCGATGCCAATGCCATTGATGCTGCGGATGCGCATCAGTGATGAGTATTTCTCCTTGTCCCCTCGTGGCAGGCGGACGACACCCTCAAGCCAGTCGCCGGTTCGAAGACCGAACCGCCGGATCATCGGGGGCGAGATATAGACGTCCGACGAGGAGGGGAAGTAGTTGGAACGCATGAACCCATATCCCTCCGCGAGGATTTCGCACAGGCCCGACGCAGTGAACTCCTCGCCGCCCGTCCGTGGAACCTCTCCACCGCGGTGCTCATACGAACTCGAGATGACGACCCCGGACACGACCTGCGCCGGCGTGCGTTCCTGTTCGATGTCGAGGTGCTCAGTCACTACCTCAGGCTTGTCATGGTCGTCATAGGGCCTCGTCGAACTCATGGAAGACCCCTCCTGATCGTTAGCATCCTTACCCCCAAGTTTCAACAGCTCCTCGATGAGTTCCGGCTTCTTGAGCCGTGTATAGTTCCGAACGTGCAGTACTTTTGCAATCTCGTACAGTTCCCGCGATGTCTTCTCCAACAGCTCTTGTTCAGTGAAGTTCATGATCTCCTGCCTTCTTTCGCCAATTAGTCACGCAATAGCCAGCAAGCGCCCGATAGAATCTTTGAACGAGCCCAACACAGCAACACGCGTCTGACACTGCTGAACTGTCACGCGCGTCTCATCTTTGAAGACAGGATCTCGTAGATATGCGAGATTGACGTAAACGTTCGCAATGGCTCCGGCATGGGCAGCCTCGAGCATCGCGGCGCCGACATACAGGTCAGATGCAATGTCCTTTGGCGCATCACAAAACGTCACAACGAGAAGCTCGGCAAAATCGCAGACTCGTACCGCCAGCGCAAGAGGAACTCTCGTTGAACCCTTGAGTGCATCCTGCATGGCCGCTCGTCGCGAAAGTCTCTCATCATCAGTCGTCTTGGCAAGCTTCATGGCAGTCATGTATCCCTCAAATGCCGCGCTGTCCTGATCCATCATCGCAGTAAACTCCGCACGCGATGCTTCGCAGCTCTCGACAAACGGTGTCAGCCGGCTCTTTTCCGCCTCGTCGCGCGCACCCACAACGTTGGCGACCATTTCGACCAAAGCCACGCCCATCGCAGCGGCAAGACCGGCAGCAGTGCCTCCACCGGGAGTTGGATTGCGCGATGAGAGTTCGGTCAAAAATCCATCTAAGGATTGACTCTTAAACATCTCGACCTCGTGGTTGACGATTGGAGTGTATCGACTGGTTCACATAGATAATACTTGCTCGCTTGGAAAATGCAAGGCAGCCGCCGTGAGATGAGCCTTGTGCCGACAACTGTAGTATAATCAGTTTTACACAGTTCAATTGGAGGTCGTCATGATTGTCAAGGCAGTCCAAAACGTCGAGGAGCTTCCTGTCACTGAAGCCGGAGCCCGTGGCACGACAATACGCTGGATGCTCAACAGCTCGGACGGAGTCCCTACGTTTGCCATGCGGTACTTCGTCGTTAAGCCGGGCGGATCAACGCCGCGGCACTCGCACCCTTGGGAACATGAGGTTTTTGTCATCAAGGGAGCCTGCACTGCTTTTTACGAAGGCGAGACTCGTCATATCGATCCAGACCACGCTATCTATATCGAACCCGAGGCGATTCACAGTTTCGCCAACGAAGGCACCGAAGACCTTGTCTTCCTGTGCATGATACCAATACAATAGCCAATGGACCTTGCTCTTGCAGGAAGAACGATTGCCATTGCAGGCAGCACGGCCGGCATCGGCTCCGCACTCACGGCCTCGCTTGACCGCGAGCATGCCCGCCTCCTGCTTGTCGGAGGGCGTTCCGAACGTCTGAGTGCCCTTGCTGACACGTTGTCTCCTGGCGCGCTGATCGGCATTGTCCCCGGAGACCTGCGCAGGGAATCGGAGCGCAATCGGTGTACAGATGCCCTGCTGGGGTCCTCGGAGCTTGACGGCTTTGTATTCCTGCCGGCAGAACTGCGAACCGATTCCTTCGCTGAAGCTCGCTCCTGCGAACTCCGGGAGACATTCGGTGTCAACGTCTTTGCTGCCTACGAGTTTGCGCAGGCCGCGCTGTCCAGGGCCTCCTCCTTGGCAAGCTTCGTCTTCGTATCCTCGATCGACGCCCATAGACATCCCCGTCACACGCCCTCAGCAAGCTATGACAGTTCAAAACGTGCACTGGAGAGCATCTCCGAGTCCATAGCGGTCGAGGCCGGCTCTCGGGGAATACGCTCGAACTGTATCATCCCGGGCCTGATCCGGACTCCCATGACCGAGGACTTCTTCGGACAGGAGTTCGAGGTGGAGCGCCTCCGGTTTCTTGACGCAGTCCCGCTTGGCAGGCCGGGCACCCCTGAAGATGTCGCGAACCTTATTACGTTCCTTCTGTCTCCGATCGCCGGATATGTGAACGGGGCATCCATCCCTGTCGACGGTGGATTCCTGTGTCAGGGGCTCTAGAGAACCAAAAAGGGGCGCTCGCGCGCCCCGTGCTTTCATCTTCAGGTAGAACGACCCTACTTGCGCCTTCGCGCAGCAATGGACTTCTGCTTGCGTTTCTCGCCTGGCGCCATGAAAAAGCGACGCTTCTTGAGTTCGCCGAAGAGGCCATCACGGATGCAGTCCTGCTTGTAGCGCCTCAGCATGTTCTCCAGCTGAGCGTCTTCGCCTTGAGGTTCGGACCTGTCTTTGTTCCGATCACGATAGTTTCCCATCATTCACCCCTCCTTTCGTCAAACCGTTGCCAAAGGGGTTGATAAACAACCAATCAACTATACCGGAATTGCCTCTTCAGTCAACCAGCTTCTCTGTGATGTCTTCTGAGGCTGACCGCAACAACTGGGCACTCTTGATGATCTCTCGGACGAAAACCGCAACAGGGACTGCGAGCAGCAGCCCAAAGAACCCCGCAAGCGTGCCACCTGCAAGAAGGAGCAGGATGATCAACCCCGGATTGAGCCCCGTCTTCTCAGATATGAGTCGAGGGGCGAGAATCTGACTTGTCACTGCCTCGATGACGCTGAAGATGATGATCCAGGCGATGAGCTTCCCGGGACCCGTCACAGCAGCAAAGAAGGCCCCCAGCAGCGCAACCACGAACGGACCACCGTATGGGATGAATTCGCCAAAGAAATCCACGACACCGATCGTCAGGGCATAGTTGATGCCGAAAAGCCCACTCACGCCGCCCATCAGCAGCGCAGTGACCAGCGCAATGAGGGCAAGCGCCTCAATGTACCTCCTGGTGCTCGCAGCGACCTGCGCAAGCGCGATCTCTGCACGGTCCTTCTGCGTGCGGATGAACGGCAGAGAGAGAGACATCTCGTAGTAGTCATGAGAGCCTCTCATGAAGAAATACATGAGCACGAAGAATGGGAGAAGCGCGCTCAAACCCAGTAGTTTCTTGGATGATGCCGTGACGATGTTCTGTCCGAACTGGATCGCAGCCTTCTGGACCGCGTCGAGAACACCCGCAATAGTGTCCTTCGCGGCCCCCAGCTGATAGCGGTCCAGCCATGCGGAGAATCTGGAGAAGTATCCCTGAACCGTCTTTGCATAATCAGGAAGAGATGCCACGAGCAACTTCGTTTCGCGCACGAGAGGAGGAATCGTGATCGCTACCAATCCGACAAATGCGGCCACGATTCCCAGGACAACAATAGCACAGGTGATGCCCATGGGAATATGGGTCTTCCGATTGAGCCAGTGCGCAATTGGCAAGAAGAGAAACGCGGCGAATGCTGCGGCGATTCCCAGAAACACGATGCTACGAAGACTCCACAGGAGCCAGATGGCCCACGTAGCAGCAGCGATGCTCAGGACCGACAGAAGGACGACACGCAGAGCACTAGCTTCCTTACTGCTCAGCCTCATCTGTAACCTCCGTTGGGGCAACCTCCTTGATAATTGCTTCCGCAGCGATAACACCGCTACCCTTGGACTTCAGCCGGATCACTTTCACGCCCGAAGAGACCCTTCCAAGCAGGGGAAGAGTCTCGGCAGGTGTACGAATCGTCTGGCCCGTACTCGTTGACACGACGACGTCCTGGTCGACGGTTCCTGTCGTGAATGCTGCTAGTGGACCCGTCTTCTCGGTGACCCGATAGCAGATGACGCCGCCCGACCCACGGCCAACCAGGCGAACCTCGTACGGGTTCAGGCGCTTGCCATGACCATGTTCCGTGATAAGCGTGAACGGTACATCGGGCCGAAGCACTTCCATACCGACGACGAACCTGCCGCCACGTGAAAGGCGCATTCCGCGGACGCCACCAGCAGATGCACCCATGGCACGTACGGAGGTCGACTGGATGCGGACTGCTCGACCAGAATCGGACGCGATGAGAACCTCGTCGGTGTCCTTGACGGGCCTTACCGAGACCACAGAGTCACCTTCACCAAGCTTGATGAACGTCTTTCCCGTGCTCCGTATAGTGACAAACTGCGACGTGACCATCTTCTTGATACGCCCACGACGGGTCACGATGATGAAGGACACACCCTCCTGTATGGCAGGCAGCGCCGTCGCTTCAGTGACGAGTTCGTCTGCCCCCATGCCGAGGAGAAGCGACAGGTTCTCCCCGCCGCCTTGCCGCTTCTCTTCTGGAAGACGGTACGCTGGAATGGAGTATACGCGCCCTTTGTTGGTGAAGAGCAGCATGCGCTGCTTCGTGCGGACGGT
>JAPLGJ010000212.1 GCA_026390215.1 Caldisericota bacterium | reverse complement strand
GTACCTTCTGGAACAGAACACCGTCATGGGGAGGGCGAATCGACTGTTCTCGCGCCGTGCGCGGCACGTGTTCCTGGGGTTTCCGGTCGAAGGAGTCTCCGGTCCACGGTTCACCGTTACGGGAAACCCTCTGCGACGCAAAATCTACGCCGCACTGACGGAGTGCCGGTCCAGCAGATCCCTTCGCCGCGGGCTGCTGTTTGTCGGGGGTAGTGGCGGAGCCAGTTTTGTCAACGACCTGTTCCTGCGGACAATCCAGGAACTGGACACGAGAGGTCGCGAAGTTCCAGTCACCGTGGTAACTGGACCTGAAGACTATGCGAGAATTCGTGACGTCGTGGAGGGGTTGTCTCTGCGGCACGTCAATCCTGTCGTCGTCTCCTATGAGGAGGATATGGAGCGACTCTATGAGCACACTTGTGTGGCGGTGACGCGAGGCGGTGCACTCGCGCTTACGGAGCTCGCTGTCGGAGGCATCTATGCCATCGTCATTCCCTACCCGTTCGCGGTTGGCCGGCATCAATCCAAGAACGCGATGTATCTCGAGAGCCTCGGCCTCGGCATTCGCATTGAGCAGCAGTTACTGCAGTTCGACGTGTACCTGTCCATCCTGGAGAAGGCGCTGAGCGACAAAACAGGCCCGGCGCTTCCTGCTTCCAGCGTTTTTGGGAGTGACGCTGCAGAGGCTATCGTGCGCACCATCGAGGAGGAGTGCTCACATGCCTGAGCTCCTGCAGCCTGGAACACCGTTTCTTCTCGTCGGCATCTGTGGCGCAGGGATGAGCTCACTGGCCGTGTTGTTGCGCAGCATCGGAATGAATGTGCGGGGTTCGGACATTGTGACTGACGGGCCCGAGGCCGGACGATTGACCTCGCTGGGCATACGGGTGATGTCCGAAGCTGAGGCAGCCGGTGCGCTTCGTCATGATGAAGTTGTTGTACGGTCGTCCGCAATTCTTCCGGACAACGCCGTGCTCCTGGCGGCAACGGTGGTCGGAACGAGCATTCTCCATCGGACAGACGTCTTGTCCGCCGTCGCATCACGCTATTTCCTGATAGCCGTTTCAGGCACGCACGGCAAAACCACGACGTCAGGAATGATTGGATACGCATTGGCAAGACAGGGCTTTGCTCCGACCATTTGTGTGGGAGGCCATATTGCAGGATTCGATGGAGCTTTTCCCTCTGAAGGTGCCGAGCGACGGCAGATTCGGGGACGCTCGATCATGGTCCTGGAGACTGATGAGTCGGACGGCTCGTTCCTGAAGTTCCATCCAGACGTAGCTGTCATGACGAACATCGACAACGACCATCTGGGGGCGTATGGAGGCAAGTTCTGCAACCTTGTCGGTGCATTCGCCAAGTTCGCCCAGCAGTGCACTGAGCGAGGTGGGCTGATTGTTGCGTGTGGCGACGACAGGGAAGTGGCAGGGATCGTGCAGGCTCTGCCACGGCGTGTCCTGTACGGTCAGGAGGCGTCAAATCAGGTGCAGGTCGGCTACAATTTCCACACCAACACTGCAACGGTCACCAGAGAAGGCCTGGAACAACCATTTGCAATGAAACGAGGAGACGAGAAGAGTTACCTCAACGCGGTAGCCGCTTGCCTGGCGTGCGAGGAGGTCGGGGCCACACTTGCAGATTCACTCAGTGCTCTGGAAGGTTTTCCCGGAATGGAGCGGCGAATGCAGCTCCTGGCTGAGCACGACGGGATGGTCGTCCTGACAGACCATGCCGATCACCCCACGGAGATCAGGGCGACCCTGCAGGCCCTCTCGGTACGGTATCCCGGAAGCCTACTTACCCTCGTGCTCCAGCCGCACCGTTTCTCGCGTGTGAGCATGTGCCTCGGAGAGTATGGGCCGGCACTGGCTGGAGTCTCGCGGATCGTGCTGCTCGACATCTTCCCGGCCGGAGAGACGGTAGAGTGTCCGGAAGAACTGAACGTGCGGCTTCGAGAGAGCGTAAAGTCGGCAGTCGGTGACGCATTGGCGCCCCGGATGTCCGTGGATCAGATGCTTGACGTCTTGCGAGTGTCGGCCACCCCGGGCGACGTGATACTATTCATGGGTCCCGGGGACGTGAACAAGCTCGGTCTGAGGTTTTGTGGCTTGCTGACGAGCGGCAATCCGGTACAATATCAAATCGTTGCGTCCCTCGAGGGATGCATCAAGCAGGAGAACGGCTGATGGTGGATTCGGTCATAGACAGGTTCAGACGTCGCGTTGAGCAACGGGTCCTGACGAAGGAGCCGCTCTCGCTCTACACGTCGTTTCACATCGGTGGTCCGGCCGAGTACCTCTACACGCCATGTGGTGAGGAGGACCTGATCTGTGCACTCCGTGCCGCCAGAGCTCTCAAGGTGCCGACGACGGTTCTCGGCAACGGAACGAATGTTCTCGTCTCCGATCGTGGGGTTGAGGGTCTGGTCGTAAGGCTCATGGAGACCTCGCTTCAGCCAGTGATGGAGAAAGGACTGGTGCTTGCTCGTGCCCCGATGCCACTCTCCTCCCTGCTGGATTTCGTCATACATCAGGATCTGTCAGGACTGGAGTATCTTACGAGTATACCCGGTACTGTTGGAGGGGCCGTCTACATGAACGCAGGTTCGTTCTCTCAGGCCATAAGCACCCATCTGGCCTATGTAGAAGTCCTTGACCGCAACCTCGAGTATGTCGTGAAGAAGCATGAAGAAGTCGATTTTGACTACCGCTACAGCGAGTTTCAGGAGAGCGGAGCCATCATCCTGGGCGCTGCATTTGACCTCGAGGCTGGTGACGGAGCAACAATCCGGTCGACAGCTGCACGCATCCGATCCGAGAAGCATGCCAAGCAATCGTGGGAACATCCGAACGCTGGCAGTATCTTCACGAATCCTCCGACGACCTATGCCGGCAAGTTGATAGAGGAAGCTGGGTGCAAGGGTCTCCAGGTAGGGCAGGCGCAGGTTTCGGCCAAGCATGCGAACTTCATCGTCAACTTGGGAGGGGCCACCGCGCTTGATGTCGCGGGCCTTATGGACATTGTCGTACAGAAAGTCTATGCTCGCTTCAACGTGCGCCTGTCGCCCGAGATCAGGCTACTCGGTGATTTCTCCTAGGAGGAAGAGCGTGGGGATCAAGGAGAAGACCCTCCATTCATGAAGCTACTGTGGCGCATGGGTCTGGTCGCTTTGGCCACTCGTGTCAGCGTCCAGGCAGACTCTTGGGAAGCTCCTGTCGTGGACCAAGTCTGGCATAGTCGGTCTCAGGGTCTTCTCATGCTCCTCAACAGGGCTTCGGTCGTTGACAGGCTCAAAGGACTCCCCGTTTCTGACGTAACGATAAGGCGGGAGCGACCCTGGAATGTTACTATCGGTGTGGACATAGCTGACCCCGACGTGGTAATCAAACAAGGGAGCAAGTTGGCCGCTGTGTTCATGCAGACCGGGACAGCCTACGCCGTTGCGGAGGCGTCGAAGTCCTGGAATGTGGTTGACGTAAGCGGTTTTCCGTCTGCATCTCCGGTTTTTCTCTCAACTTCACTCGAGTATGCTCCCCTGTGCTGCCAGTTGATGGAGCATCGGGACGAGCTGGCCATCCTTGGCATATCACTGTCCTCGTCGACGGGACTTGCGGTACGGTTGAAAGACGGGAAAACGCTGATTCTCGGTGATAGCGCCAACAGTGCCTCAAAGATCGAACGAGGGATTGCCGTCCTTGACATGCCAGCGTACAAGGGGGAGAAAGCAACCATCGACCTCCGGTTCGACGGTCAAGCCGTTATCCTGGGGTCACCATGATCACGCGTGGAAGAAGCGGGAGCGTTTTCCTCGCCGCGCTATTTGTCATGGTTGCCGGATTCGGATACCTTCTGGCTGTCCAGTTCGAGCCCACCGTGAACAAGGCCTACGTCGTTCCTGCCCAGAACGTCGAGCTGGTCGAAATCATGAAGGGACTCGAAACGGAGAATGAGGGTGCCGCTCGGCGGATTGTCGATCTTCGGGGACAGTTGGGACAGCTTGAGACCAAGGGTGCTGCCACGAGCGACGAGGTGCGCGTTCTAACACAGCAGCTGCGAGAGCTGAGAGGAAAAGCGGGACTTGCCGAGGCGACGGGTCCCGGTGTCGTCGTGACACTGAGTGATAGTTCCCGTACCCCGACCCTCTCCGATGATCCGAACTACTTCGTCATCCACGACGGTTATCTCCGCAGCATCGTGAATCTCATGCGGAGATACGGCGCCACGGCCATTGCCGTCAACGACCAGCGCGTTCTTGGGAATAGCCCTATCGTTTGTGCCGGCCCCATTATTCTCGTCAATTCGAGCAGGATGTCGCCGCCCTACGTTGTCACAGCGCTGGGGAACCCCGAGATGCTCGCCGACAGCATTTCTCAAGACGTTTTTTTCCGGGTGCTGGAGATGTACCGCGACCAGTTCAAAATCACGTGCTCCCTTGAGAAGAAGACGTCTGTGACTGTCCCGGCGTCTCTGGACAATGCTGCGTTCAAGTATGCAGTGGGTGTGAAATGAAGAGGGCTGGGAGGGCACCCTGGCAGTCGACCATGCTGATCTTCTCGCTCATCAGTTTCTTCGTCGGGTTCTTCCTCCCCGGGCAGGCACGCGTCGTCCGTGAGATGAAGCAGACCTATCAGAGCCAGGACCCGAAGGATCTTATTCGTGTCATCAGGGATCTCCAGCAGCGCAAACAGGACCTCCTTGTCGAAGAGACGGACGTGTCGCGGAAAGTCACACAGTACCTTCGTTCTTCTGATGACACAGCCGCGCAAGTGCGCCAGTTGCAGCAGGAGGCCACCATGTTGAAACAGAGAACCGGGGCCGTCCCGCTCGCGGGTCCTGGCATCCGGATCACGATACGAGAGCAATCGTCAGGAGCTTCGCCATCCATGCTGGCCGATGAGGACCTGCTTCTTCTTCTGAATGATCTCTGGGCATCGGGAGCCGAAGTGATATCGCTGAATGGGATACGCCTGAGCGACTCGAGTTCCGTATACAGGGCGGGCCTCAACGTTCGCGTGGACGAAAAGGTGACGCAGATGCCGCTGGTCGTCGACGCGATCGGCGACACAGAGAACATGTTCAAGGGACTGCAGATTCCCGGAGGCGTACTCGACTTGTTGAACCTGAGGCGCATTGGTGCTATAGTTCAAAAAGTCAACCCGCTTAGAATCAGCGACTAGGGGAGGAAAACGGATATCTATGGTTGGCTTCGTAACTGTGTGCGGACTCGTACTCGGCATCATTGTCGGGATCTTTCGCCCCGTGCACATCCCCGCCGTCTATTCCAAATACGTAGGGTTGGCCCTTCTGGCCGGCATGGATTCCATCCTCGGTGGCATCAAAGGCTATCTGAAGGACACCTTCGACGCGACAGTATTCTTTTCGGGTTTCTTGATCAACAGTCTCGTTGCAGCGCTCCTGGGGTATCTTGGTGACCAGCTGGGCATCGATCTTTACCTCGCCGCAGTCGTTGTGTTTGGAAGCAGAATGTACCAGAATATCGCAATCATCCGGCGCGTTCTCTTGAAGAAGGAGGCATGATGGCTGGCCAGGAAAGAATCGTCAGCGTACTCGATATTGGAAGCACCCGTGTGAAGATGTTGATAGCTTCGGCGACAGGAGATAGCCTCGACGCCATTCTCGGAGTCGGTACTGCTCCCTGCAGCAGCCTGAAGCGTGGCGTGGTCGTCGACATGGAAGGCGTGACCCAGGCCATCCAGGCCGCGCGCAACGAGGCTGAACGGATGAGCAGCTATTCCGTCTCGTCGGTCATCGTGAACGTCGGCGGTACTCATATCACTGGATTGGTGAACCGCGGCCTTGTTGCAATATCCCGGCCGGGACGCGAAATACAGAAGGACGATGTGGATCGCGTGTGGGAGTCTGCCAAAGCTGTCCTGCTGGGGCCAAATCAGGAGATCATCCACGTGATCCCCCGGCAGTACCTCGTGGATAGTCAGGAAGGCATCAAAGACCCGCTGAGAATGTCAGGGATTCGTCTTGAATTCGAGGCGTTCATTGTCACCGGGCAGTCGACGATTCTGGACAATCTTCGTCGTTGCGTGACAGAATCTGGCCTCAAAGTGGACAGACTTGTGCTCGAAGGCCTGGCGTCAGCTAATGCAGTCCTCTCATCAGAAGAGAAGGAAATTGGCGTCGCCTGTGTGGACATCGGAGGAGACACGACGGATCTGGCCGTCTTCACGGGAGGCAGTCTCAGCTATGTCGCCGTTCTGCCCATAGGTGGCCGCCATGTAACGATGGACCTTGCCATGATGCTGAAGACAAGCCTGAATGTTGCTGAAGAGCTCAAGGTGGCCTACGGTTCGGTGGATGCGAGCAGAGGAAAGGACTTCCAGGACAGCCAGGTGAGCTACTCGACAGCATCGGGTGATGGAGTTCTCGCAACGACGAAGTCATATATCAGTGATGTCGTGACGTCTCGCATCGAGGAAATAGCTGAGGCGGTGAAGCTGGAACTGGTGCACTCCGGCTACAACAACATGCTTCCGGCCGGCCTCGTCTTGACTGGAGGGACGGCCATGGTGTCTCACATCACGGACAAATTCTCCGAGATCAGCGGACTGCGAGCCCGAATGGGACAGCCGACAGTTGATGACGTTGTCTTCAGCTCGTTCAAGAATCCCAGCTTCTCGACATCAGTCGGGTTGCTCGAACTCGGCATCCACAGTGATGGTGCCGCAGTCCAGAAGAAGAAGCGTGCGTTCAAAGGTTTGAGTGGCCTGTTCAAGGGCCTTGACCTGTTCGACTAAGACATACTGACGGGGAGGGAAATCCACTATGGATGATCGACTAGATCCCTGGGGAAGCTCAAATGTAAGCATCAGGGTCATCGGCGTGGGCGGTGGAGGTGGCAATGCCGTCAATCGGATGGTGGGGGACTTTCCTTCCGGCGTCGATTTCGTGAGTGTCAACACCGACACGCAGGTTCTGCGATACAGTCGGGCAGAAAGCAAGATTCAGATCGGGGCAAAGGTTGCTCGAGGGATGGGCGCGGGCGCTGACCCTGAGGTCGGGAGAAAAGCAGCAGAAGAGAGCAGAGAGATGCTCAAAGAAGCAATTGCAGGCTCTTCTCTCCTGTTCATCACTGCTGGCATGGGTGGAGGCACGGGTACGGGCGGTTGTCCCGTCCTGGCGAAAGTGGCTCGCGAACTGGGCATCCTCACCATTGCAATCGTTACAAAGCCGTTCAATTTTGAGGGCCCACAGCGGTCTAAAGTCGCATCGGACGGCATCAGGGAGCTTCGTGACAGCGTCGATGGATTGGTCGTGATTCCAAACCAGCGACTGTTCAAGCTCGAGGAAGGGAAGATTACCATCAGCAATGCATTCCGCAAAGCAGACGAGGTCTTGAAGAAGGCGGTTCAGGGTATTACTGAGCTCATCCGGACACCAGGTATCATCAACCTTGATTTTGCCGATCTCAAGAACGTCCTGACATCGGGTCCTTCAGGTGAGCTTCCCAGCGGAACAGACGGCAGCATCTGGATAGGCATGGGAACCGGTAAGGGTGACGAACGTGCGGCAAAGGCCATCAGAGCCGCCACCAACTATGAACTTCTCGAGTATTCCATGCAGGGTGCCACGGGACTCATCTACAACGTCATTGGCCACGAGATTTCCATGGAAGAGATGGATACCATCTCGACGGCCATCCAGTCGAGCGCATCCAAGGATGCCAAGATCATCTTCGGTCTGGCAGATCCTTTCGACGAAGTACTGGGCGTGGCTGGCGAGACCAATGATGAGATTCGTATTACGGTCGTGGCCTCCGGGATGCAGCCGCAGAAGGCCGAAGTTGAACAGGAGAAGAAGATTCTCAAGGAATTCAAGGTCGAGGAGGTCGAGCTCCCCGCCATACTGCGCAAAGGGCCGCCTCGCGGCTTCTAGCGCCAACTGTGGGCTCGATAGCTGACTGCTTCGCGGAAGTCCGCGAGCGAGCCTGCTTGTCGTATCGCCGGGCGACTGGTCAGCCCGGCGAACCGCATATTGTCTGCGTGACCAAGACACAGTCTCTTCCCCGGATCCTGGAAGCCGTTGATGCAGGGGTGACCGAAATTGGCGAGAACTACCTCCAGGAAGCCACGCGCAAGGGCGTCTTCACCGTGCGCGAGAGTCACGGGGTGACTGTCCGGTACATCGGTCGACTCCAGTCAAACAAGTACAACGCCATCCTCCGCGTATTCGACACGGTCGATTCGGCAAGCCCGGACATTCTCGAGCGTCTGAACGGTGTTCAGGATCGAGGTGTACTGAGAGCGCGCACGTTCCTGCTAGAGGTGAATGCCGGCGAAGAGACGCAGAAGGGCGGATTGACTGTGCCCCAGATCCGTGAGCTTGCGGCCGCCGGCACTCCCTGGCTGCACGAGGTCTCTGGGCTGATGGCAGTCGTCCCCGTTCAAGCAACACTACAGGTACGTGCGGTACTATATGAGTCTGTCAGCGTGCTGTTTCACGATCTTGCCAGCGACCTTGGTTCATCACGGGTCAGGTTGCTGTCCATGGGAACTTCTGACGACTTCGAACTGGCAATCGAGCATGGTT
>JAPLGJ010000154.1 GCA_026390215.1 Caldisericota bacterium | reverse complement strand
AACTTGCAGGGCCCATCCGCGAGAATGCCGACTGGACATTGACGACAGACATCATTGTGGGCTTTCCCGGGGAAACGGACGATGATTTTGCCCATACGGTCGATGTGGTCCGTAGGTTCCGGTTTGACGGGGTTTTCCTTGCCAAGTACTCCGACAGGCCGGGTACGCCGTCGTCAAGAATGCAGGACAAGGTGCTGCCTGCAATCATCGACGAACGTCACTCTTTCCTGCTGCACATCGTCCAGGACCTGAGCGAGCAGAGCAACCAGGTGCTGGCCGGCAGATCCCTCGACGTACTCGTCCTGTCGGTGCATGCAGGCCGGAACGTCTTCGGAAGGTCGATCGACGGCAGGAATGTCTGGTTCTCCTGTTCTGAATCGGTACCAGGAATCGGCACCTTCGTCAGCGTGGCTGTCGACCATGGCTCGAGGGAAGGATTGTATGGGACTCGAGTCTGCTAGTCTGCCGTTGATCGTAGGCATCGTCGGGGCTACCGGAACGGGGAAGACCGCGCTTTCCCTGGGAATAGCCCGTCGCTTTGGAGGATCGATCATCTCTGCCGACTCGATGCAGGTCTACCGTGGGATGGACGTCGGGACAGCCAAACTCGGTCTGTCGGAGCGCCTCGGCGTTCCCCATGCACTCATCGACGTCGTTCCTGCCAAGCACCACTTCTCCGTCGCGGAATACCAGGTCCTGGCGTTCGAGGCAGTGAATGCGGCAATTCGCGCGGAGCGACTGCCGATTCTCGTGGGAGGGACTGGTCTGTACGTGAGGGCCGTCCTCGACGGCTACGAATTCCTGCCAGACAAGCCCGACACGATGCTGCGGAGCCAGCTGCGGAAGCTGCCCGAGGGCGAGCTCCGCGAGCGTCTGAGGGCCATCGACCCTCTCGCGGAATGCGAGATTGCTGCCAACGATTCCAGGCGGTTGGAACGGGCGTTGGAAATGAGCAGTCAGTCAGGAGATCTGCCGAGCGCCCTGAAGCGAAGACAGCGCCCGGTCCCCTGGCGAGTGCTCCGGATTGGCCTGCATGCAGAGCGGGCCGAACTCTACAAACGGCTTGACCGGCGCGTTGATGCGATGATCTCTGCAGGAATGGAAGAGGAGGTGCGGCGTCTTCTGGCCGATGGCTTGAACCCTGATGACACCGCGATGCAGGGCATAGGCTACAAGGAGTTGAGCGCCTGGATTCGCGGGGAGATCGGGCGCAGCGAGGCGATTGAGCTCTGGAAGAAGCGTACGCGCAACTACGCCAAACGGCAGGAGACGTGGTTCAAGAAAGAGAAGGGCGTTCAGTGGATCGACGTGTCCAATCAATCATCGAATGCAATTCTGGCACAGGCGGCTGCCCTCGTCGAATCGGCCGCAGGAGGACAAGGCAGATGATCACGGAAGGCCAGCTGATGGAACGGGCGCAGCAGCTCGAGAGGGAGTATGCGACCGACATCGCGGATATTCGTGCAGTTCAACGTCGCAACTTCATGCGAATCCTCGACGCATTCCACGCGGCCCGCTTGTCGACCTCCGACCTTCGGCCCATGTCCGGTTATGGCATCGGGGACAACTTGCGGGACAAGACCGAACGCATCTTTGCCCATCTCTACGGCGCACAGGCTGCACTAGTGCGGCCGCAGATCATCTCCGGCACTCACGCCCTGGCTATCGCGCTGTTCGGGATACTTCGCCCCGGGGATCTGCTGTGTTGTGTCACGGGGGCTCCCTACGATACCATGGAGGAGATCATTGGGATCCGCCCATCTGACGGTTCGCTTGCCGAGTTTGGTGTCAACTATGCCCAGTGCGACATCACGGCATCCCCTGCAGAACTGTGGGAGGAACAGCTCGAGAAATGCTTCTCGACGCAGCTGCCGAAACTTGTCCTGATCCAGCGGAGTCGCGGATACAAGCGCGTCCGCGCGCTTCGCGAGGGTGAGATCGCACGCATGATCTCCTCCGTAAAACGCGTCTCGCCTGAGAGTCTGGTTCTGGTCGACAACTGCTATGGCGACCTTCTTGAGGATCGTGAGCCAACGATGGACGGGGCTGACTTGTTGGCTTCATCATTCATGAAGAACATGGGAGCGGGCATTGTTCCGACGGGCGGTTACGTGGTGGGGACTTTCAGGGCTGTCACCCTGGCAGCAACCCGGTACTCGAGTCCAGGAGTGGGCGCTGAGATTGGGCCGAATCTTGGATTCGCGGAGACGTTCCTGCGAGGTCTGCTCTTTGCCCCCACAGTTATTGAGCAGGTCCTGACGGGAAACCTTCTTGCGAGCGCACTCCTGCAGGAGAACGGCTTCGTCGTGGACCCGGGCCCTCATGATCTCCGCGGGGACATTGTTCTTCGCATCGAGTGCGGGTCAAGGGAACGGTTCGCAGCGTTTGCGCGCGCCGTGCAGGAGTGCTCCGCGCTGGACGCCGATGCCGTGCCCGAGCCGGGCCCCATGCAAGGATACGAGACGGAAATCTTGATGGCAGGCGGAACCCTTGTCCAGGGATCCACCATTGAACTGAGTTTTGACGGGCCCCTTCGAGAACCGTACGTCGGGTATTTGCAGGGGGGTCTGAATGTGTGGCAAGTGGTGCAGGCGACCGCGCGGGGAATCGCATACAGTATGAACGCACGCAAGTAGTGTCGGCTCCGGCCTTTCGTGATAGAATGTTCGAACGACGAAACGCCGGATGAGACGATGGGAGGTCACCATGACAGACCTAACGAGAGTTGACCCAGAGGTAGCTGACGCACTGAACAAGGAATTGCACCGCCAGCAGAACAACATTGAACTCATTGCCTCTGAGAACTTTGTATCTGAAGAGGTGTTGGCAGCGCAAGGTTCGGTCCTGACAAACAAGTACGCCGAGGGATACCCGGGCAGGCGCTACTACGGCGGTTGCGAGTATGTCGACGTCGTCGAGACACTTGCTATCGAGCGTGCCATGGCGCTCTTCGGTGCGGAGGGAGCAAACGTACAGCCCCACTCGGGAACGCAAGCCAACCTTGAAGTCTACTTTTCCGTTCTACAGCCGGGAGACACGATCCTGAGCATGTCCCTTGCCGACGGTGGGCATCTGAGTCATGGAAGCCCCGTGTCGCTGGTGGGCAAGCTGTTTCGCATCGTCTCCTATGGTGTTCGAAGAGACACTGAGACAATCGACTATGACCAGGTAGCCGAACTAGCTCGAGCAGAGCGCCCCAAGCTGATTGTCGCAGGCGCCAGTGCATACCCGCGCATCATCGACTTCCCCCGTTTTCGTGAGATTGCCGATTCGGTCGGTGCATTGCTCATGGTAGACATGGCTCACATCGCTGGCCTCGTCGCTGCAGGTGTCCATCCTTCACCGGTGCCGTATGCGGATTTTGTCACGACCACGACGCACAAGACACTTCGCGGACCTCGAGGTGGCATCATCCTCTACAAGGAGAAGTACGCCAAGCAGCTCAACAGCTCTGTGTTCCCTGGCAGTCAGGGAGGCCCTCTTGAGCATGTCATCGCCGCGAAGGCTGTCGCTCTCAGAGAAGCCACGTCCCCCGAGTTTGTCACCTATCAGAGGCAGGTTCTTGCCAATGCAAAGGCCCTGGCGCAGGCGTTGATAGAACGCGGTTACCGCATCGTTTCGGGCGGCACCGACACTCACCTGATGCTTGTTGATCTGACCTCCAAGGGCATCACGGGCAAGGAAGCGCAGGCGCTCGTCGAGACCGTAGGCATCACGGTCAACAAGAATGCGATTCCCTTCGATTTATTGCCACCCAACAAGGCAAGTGGCATACGGCTTGGGACTCCGGCCACGACCAGTCGTGGCATGCGTGAGTCGGAGATGGTTGAAATCGCTGCTCTGATCGACGAGACGATTGTTGCACGCGACGATGAGGAGAAGCTGGCTCAGATTCGAGGTCGCGTAACGACGCTGACGGACCGTTTTCCACTATACGCAGGCAGAATGTACTAGGAGAGCTGATGGACTATCCTAACGTTCAGGTGCTGAATCATCCGCTGATACGACACAAGCTGACCCTTCTTCGCAACAAGAACACGACGCACAAGGACTTCCGCCAGCTGGCAGAGGAACTTGCCGGGCTCATGACGTACGAGGTATGCAGGAACATGCGGACCAAGGCGTGCCCCATCGAGACCCCGCTGGAGTCCTACGATGGGCAGGAACTGGAAAACGAAGTCACCATCGTGCCGGTGCTTCGGGCCGGGCTTGTCATGGCTCAGGGAATGCTCGACATGATTCCTCACGCCAAGGTGGGGCACATCGGTCTGTTCAGAGACGAGAACACTCTGCAACCTGTTCAATACTACTGCAAGCTTCCCGAGAGCACTCCTGAGTCAGACGTGTTTGTCGTGGACCCGATGCTTGCAACCGGAGGCAGTGCCTCCAGGGCTATAGCCCTGGTCAAGGAGCGGCATCCTCGCAGCATCTGTTTCTGCTGTCTCATTGCGGCGCCGGAAGGCATTGAGGTGCTGCAGCGCGAGCATCCCGACGTGAAGATCGTCACTCTGGAGATTGACCGTCGCTTGAACGAGAGTGGATACATTCTTCCCGGTCTTGGGGATGCCGGGGACAGGATATACGGGACAAAATAGTCCATGCACCTTGTGATTACACAGGCACAGCTCTGGTCGTTTCTCGTAGCTCTGGCGCTGAGTCTCGTGTTGACCCCAGTCTTCATGAAACTTGGGCTGCGCTTCGGCATCACCGACAAGCCAGCCGCAAGTACTGAGGCGGACATCGGTGGGCGGCGGCGCAGGGTGAATCGGGAGGTGACTCCCCGCACTGGTGGCATCGCGATCGTGATCGCCTTCATCGTGTCCGTGTTCTTCTTCGATTCACTCACGATGCAGTTGAAGGGGATCATTATCGGTGGAGGTATCGTGTTTATCGGCATGCTCCTGGACGACATGTTTGATATCCCCGCCTTGCTGAAGCTGGTGATACAATCAGTGGCAGCAATCGTCGTCATCGCGTTTGGAGTCCGTGTGACCGCGTTCACCAACTTCCTGCATGGAGGATTCTTCGAGCTTGGCGTCGGTGGCATCGTCCTTACCTATTTCTGGATCGTGGGGATCACGAATGCGCTGAACCTCATCGATGGTCTGGACGGCCTTGCGGGCGGCGTCGCTGCGCTGATTCTCCTCGCCATGTATTTCTTCGCGGCGCTCAAGGGCATGGCGACCATGGGGGCCGTCCTGGTGGCGCTGCTTGGTGCTGTCCTGGGATTCCTCGTCTTCAACTACAATCCGGCAAAAGTGTTTCTTGGAGATGCCGGGTCCGAGTTTCTTGGATTCATGATCGCGAGCCTGTCCGTCTACGGCGCCCTCAAACTGCCGACAACGGTCATGCTGATCGTGTCGGTCTTCGCGCTTGGCATTCCCATCGCCGAAACGCTCTCGAGCATTTTCCGTCGGGCAGCCAAGCACCGATCTCCCATGGAGGGAGACAATGGACATTTCCACTATCTGCTGCTGTTCCGGGGGTGGAGCCAGCGACGCATTACGACGCTGTACTACCTGGTGACGTTCGTGCTCTGCTCGATTGGGCTGGCCATCGCCCTTCTGGGAGTCCGCTGAAATGCGTCGACACATCCTGTCCATCTTCGGTACGCGCCCTGAGGCGATCAAGATGGCGCCCATCGTCAAGGCGCTGGAGACCGATCCGCGGTTCGACAGTCATGTGCTTCTGACAGGCCAGCACATGCAGATGCTGGACGACGTGGTGCACGTGTTCGAGATAGCAGTGTGGCGAGACCTTAACGTCATGAAGCAGCGCCAGACACTTCCCTACCTGACGGCCGCGCTGGTAACGCAGATTTCCGATGCACTGGATGAACTGCAGCCGGACATGGTCCTGGTTCACGGCGACACGACCACGACGTTCATGGGAGCTCTCGCGGCGACCTACGTCAAGGTCCCTGTGGGTCATGTCGAGGCAGGACTCAGGTCCCATCAGAAGTTCAGCCCCTTCCCCGAAGAAGTGAACCGCATGCTTACAGATCAGATCTCTGACCTCTGCTTCGCGCCCACTGACGAGGCCAGGAAGAATCTTCTGCAATCAGGTATCGACAAGAGCAGGATCGACGTCGTTGGGAACTCAATCGTGGACGCCGTGCGCATGGCCTTGCCCCACCTGCGTGCTCCGGACATCATGTCGAGAGTTCGGCGCGACAGCCCTATCGTGATCATGACGGCACACCGTCGCGAGAACTGGGATACCGGCATCGCGATCTTCTCAGACGCCCTCGTGAAGCTGTCCAGTTTGCATCCGGAATTGACGTTCGTCTTTCCGGTACATCTCAACCCGGTTGTACGTGAAACGGTGTTCGGGATTGCGTCAGACCTGCCGAACGTCATGCTCACCGACCCTCTTCCCTACTTCGATTTCCTGTATATGCTTGAACACTGTGCCGCCGTTCTCAGCGACTCGGGTGGGATTCAGGAAGAATCGGTGACGCTGCACAAGCCGATGCTCCTGCTTCGTGAGGTCACCGAGCGTCCCGAGGCCGTGGCAAGCGGCTGGGTCAAGCTGGTCGGCCAGGACAAGGACCTGATCGTCTCGTCGTTCGAGCAGCTTGCGGCAAGTGGTTTTGCGATTCAGGCCGCGGATGGAGTCAACCCGTATGGCGATGGAACAACCGCAGCGCAGATACTCACTTGCATCGACGACTATCTCAATGCAACTCACTGAGGAGGGTAACGTATGACCACGGAACAGAGCTTTCTCATCGAGGGAGGGAACTCGCTCCACGGTTCGGTCCGCTGCAGCGGTGCCAAGAACTCGATCCTGCCGCTGGTGGCGGCTGCGATTGCTGTCCGCGACGTTGTCAGCTTCCAGAATGTCCCGGACATCAGTGACCTCCAGTCTCTCCTCACCCTTATCCAGGCGATGGGCGTCAAACTGGTTTCCTTCATTGATGGAGAGCTGGTGCTCGACACGCGTGGTCCGATTGAGACGCGCGTCGAGAACACCAATGGCTACAATTTGCGCGGGACGCAGACACTGGTAGGAGCACTGCTTGGGCGCGAGCACAGGGCCATGCTCCCATCGCTGGGTGGCTGCAGTATTGGTGCTCGACCCATCGATCTTCACATCAAGGGTCTGCGAGCCATGGGCACGCAGTTCGAGTGGAAAGACGGCTACCTGATCGGTCTGGCCCCGGCTCTCAAGGCGTGCGACGTCTACCTTGACTTTCCGAGCGTAGGCGCGACCGAGAACCTCCTGCTGGCAGCTGCTCTTGCCGAAGGTACGACACGTGTGTTCAATGCAGCCCAGGAGCCGGAGGTGTATGACCTCATCTCCTTTCTCAACAAGGCGGGCGGTCGCATCGTGCCCGTGTTCCCATTCGGATTTCGTGTCGAAGGTGTCGCTGAGCTGCACGGTGCCTCGCATCGTATCATCGGCGACCGCATCGAAGCTTCGACACTGATGATGGCTACCGCCATTACGCAGGGCGAGGCTACCATCTCGGGTATCGACGCCCGTCACATCTGGTCGATCATCGCCAAGCTGCGAGAGACCGGCGCGGTCGTGGAGGTCGAGGGGGATGATGCCGTCGTTGTCAAGGGCGTTCCAGAATATCGGTCGACGGATATCCGTACGCTGACATTCCCGGGGTATCCGACGGATGCCCAGCCTCAGATGACCGCGTATCTGACCTTGGCGCATGGCAATTCGGTCGTTGTGGAGAGTATCTTCGAAAACAGGTTCGGTGCCATCCTCGAGCTCGAACGCATGGGTGCCCGCATCAAGGTATCGGAAGAGACGGCCATTATCGAGGGTGTTGAGGCGCTGAACTCGGCGACGGTCCAGGCAAAGGATCTGCGGGGCGGTGCCGCCCTGGTGCTCGCCGGCCTTGCAGCGCATGGCACGACCACCGTACGATCCATCCATCATATCGACAGGGGATACGAAGCGCTCGACGGCAAGCTGTTTCAACTGGGTGCACACGTGACTCGTGTCACGCAACCGGAGGCATAGACCATGATAGAACAAGAGCAGATTGTTGACGCCCTGCGAGCTGTCTACGACCCCGAAATTCCAATCAACATCGTTGATCTCGGACTGATCTATGGGGTGGAGGTCACCGGCGACGGGGATGTCACGGTCCGCATGACCATGACTGCTCCACAGTGTCCGATGAGTGGCTACTTGCTCCAGCAGGCTGAACAGGGAGTCCGGACGGTGGCGGGAGTGCGGAACGTCCGGGTGGATCTCGTGTTCGATCCTCCGTGGGAGCCCTCCATGATCAAGGAAGATGCTCTCAAGAGCGCCGGCATTGTCACGGACACTCCGGCCGACCCAGCCGGAGGCGACTGCTCCACGGAAACATGAAGGAGATCACGCCGCGACAGCCCGCAGGAACGCTGGCGGCGAATCTCGACCAGCTGATCGAGAGCTTCCTGCTGGCACAGGATGTCGGCATTATGAGCAAGCTGGTGTATCGCCGTGCGCTCAAGCGGTTCAAGGAGTTCATGTCGCTTCGAGAGGCTGCTGGCGGCGTCGGCTACCTGACGAAGACAGATATTGTCCAGTATAAGAGCCACCTGCTGGCCGAGGGACTATCGCCACGGACGGGAAATCTGTACCTGACCTCGGTCCGCCAGTTCTTCAAGTATCTCGAGTCAAACCGTATCTATCCCGACGTGTCCGCAGGCCTCAAAGGGTTCAAGCGTTCGTACGGGTTCAACCGCGATCCGCTTACCCTGCGGCAGGCGCGCGATCTGTTGAGTTCCATCGACACGAGCGACATCATCGGCTTGCGCGACTTCGCCATGATCAACTTAATGCTTCGAACTGGCCTTCGTACGATGGAAGTCGTTGGCTCCGACGTTGGCGATATTCGTCAGACGTCCAACGCCACACTCCTGTACGTGCGCAGCAAAGGCAAGGACGCGAAGGACGATTTCGTCGTCCTGACGCGAGAGGCATACGAGCCGATAGCCCGCTACCTTGCGGTACGCCGCTGCACCGATCCCCGGGCAGCGCTGTTCGTGTCACACAGCAACAACAACAAGGACAGGCGGATCACCACGAAGACTCTGCGTTTCGAAGTGAAACAGAAGCTCCTGGGAATCGGGGTGTACTCCTCACGCATTTCCGCGCACTCGCTACGACATACCTTCGCCACTATGGCCCTCCAGAACGGCGCCACGATAGAACAGGTGCGGGACACACTCCGGCACCAGAATATCACGACGACACAGATCTACGTCCACACAACCGACCGGCTGGAACATGCCGCTGAGGACACCATCAAGATCTGACGGTTCCTCAGCACTCTGTGCACGCAGAAAAGTGACCCTAGGAAGAGATTTGGATTCACGAGACGTACTATTGTGAGTCAGATGGCCGAAAAACGCCTGAAATCCCGTTGGATGTGGTGAAACTCGGCGCGCTCACGTGAGTTGGCACCTGGAGCCGCCCTTTCGTACATGCATTGCCCCCGGAATTGAGATGATCCAGGCAGTGAGAGGGGAATGACCAGTCTGCAGAGAAGGCGAAGGTCCAAGTCACCCACGTCCATGGAGCAACCTCAATTTCCTCCGCCGACTTGACCAGACACCGTTTGGCCTGTCAAAAAGGTCTGACAAACCAATCACCGCAAATCAATCTTTGTGGAAGTGGGACCAACCTGTGGATAACTTTGACCTAACTGCTGATGGGACGAATCTAGGCAGGTGGGTTTCGGCGGAGGACAATTCCGGGGAGGAGACGGCGGCCGTTCAGGAGGTCGGCTGTCGACGCGGGTGTCTTCCCGGGAAACTGGAGTTCCAGGAGTTCAAGCCACCCATCGCCACAGCGGACGGCCGCGCGTCGGCGCAGAATTGACGCGAGCATACCGGAGGGGACGTCTTTGGGGAGTTTAAGGTCTGGGGGCTGAGGGGTAGCCCTGAGGATCTTCACCCGATCCGTTGCCTGATAGGTGGACGCACCTGGTTCGGGGGAAAGAGCCCGTATGAGGTCGTATACCTGTGCAACGGAGTGCGACCAATCGATGAGCTCGTCGTCGCGCTTGAGCTTGCGTGCGTAGGAGCCCGCGCCGGTTTGTTGCAGAGGCGTTGTTGACCTGTGCAGCAGTTGGTCGAAGACGTGCAGAGCGAGTGGCGTGCCTACCCGCACAATTGACGCCTCGACATCGGCGCGGTAGTCCGAGCAAGCAATTGTGAACGGTTCCTGAGCCAGAACCTCACCTCTGTCCAGCAGGCCGTTCATGCGAATGATACTTACCGCCGACTGCGTGCAACCGTCCATGATTTGGCGTTCAATGGGAGCCGCCCCCCGATACCTGGGCAAGGGAGACGGGTGCAGGTTGATGGAAGCGATGCGCGGTGCGTCCAGGAGAGCCTGCGGAAGGAGTCTTCCGTAGGAAAGGAGGAAGAGGATGTCGATGGCGTCATCGAGCAGTCTCTGTGTCAGAACCTCTCCGGCGGTGTCTGCGCCGTTGAGCACTGGGATCGAGTGTGACTGTGCCCAGTCTTGTACGGGATTCGCCAGGAGCTTGCCTCGGCGGACGCGAGGCTCCTCTGACACAACTGCAAGGACAACGTGGAAACGGCGCCCGATGGTATCGAAGACCGGTACCGAAATTGGTGACGAACCAAAGACAGCGATGCGGGGGGCGTCTGAGGCCATCGTCA
>JAPLGJ010000059.1 GCA_026390215.1 Caldisericota bacterium | reverse complement strand
TTGTCCTGTGACGGCGTCATCCTTTCTGTCGGCCTTATCCCTGAGAACGAGGTCGCCGAGGCGCTGGACGTGCCCATCGATCCGGCGACCAGAGGTCCGCTCATGGACCAGAATGGCCAGACACAGGTCCTGGGGATTTTCGTGTGTGGCAATGCGAGCCACGTGAACGACCTGGTAGACTACGTCAGCGAGTCTGGCGAGCGGGCCGGCGCTGCCGCGGCGGCATTTGTTGCGGGGCGTCGGACACGCAGACTCTTCCCTGTCATTGCCGATAGCACCGTGCTGCTCTATGCTGTGCCACAGTTTGTCGACATGGACGCTCTGGAGTCGGGCGCTGTCCTCTACTTCCGCTCGAAAGCGGAACTCGGGGTCACGGTAGTTCAGGTGACGGCAGGCGGGGAGATGGTGGCTCGTCACCGGTATCAGCATCTGCGTCCACCGGAGATGGAGCGCCTGGAAATCGATCTGGGCCGGATCCCTTCCGACGTCACGTCCCTCAACATCAGGACGGAGTCCGTGGCCGTCGCGGAGGTGAAGTCATGAGGAAACTGACCTGCATCGTGTGCCCCAGCGGTTGCAGTATCAACGTCAATCAGGATGTCGACCCCTGGATTATGGTGGGCAACCTGTGTCCTCGCGGAATCGACTTTGCCCGGAAGGAGCTGACAAATCCGACGCGGACTGTCTGCTCCACCGCCCGGACGTGCTTCGCGACCGTACGCCGTCTCCCAGTGCGTACTCGGGGCGAAGTCCCTCTTGCGAGCGTCCGGTCGGTCATGGCCGAGATTTCGCGTCTGGTAGTTGACCGGGAGGCACGGACGGGTGATACTCTCATTGAGGACGTCGCCGGCACCGGTGTCGCAGTCGTTGCGACGGCAGACCTGGCGGATCTGATGGAATGGGAGGATTGCGATGGGAGACCGATATGTTCTGGCGATTGACTGTGGTACACAGAGTGTTCGAGGACTTCTGTTTGACGATGGTGGTCATCTGGTAGCCAAGCACAAGGTAGAATTCGGACCGTATTCCTCACCGGTGCCAGGGCATGCCGAGCGCAACGTCGAAGACTTCTGGCGAGACGCGTGTACGGCCCTGCAGGCGCTAAAGGAGGAATCGCCCGAAGCGTGGAGCCGCATCGGTGCTGTCGCAGTGACCACACAGCGCGATACCGTCGTTGCGATGGATGCTGACGGAGCCCCTCTCCGCCCCGCGTTTCTCTGGTCCGACCAGCGCATGGCTCGTTGTGACACGCCGATGCCTCTCGTCGACCGACTGCAGTTCGCAGTCACGGGGATGACGAAAGCCGTCGAGATCACCAGGCGCCAGGGCAAAGACAACTGGATGGTGGAGAACGAGCCTGAGTTGTGGGCCCGGACCAGCAAGTGGCTGCTGCTATCAGGGTTCTTCTGCTTCAGACTGACGGGACGGTATGTCGATTCGATGGCATCGCAGGTTGGTCATATCCCGTTCGACTATCCTGGACGCGGCTGGCCCCGCAGTGACAGCAGCTGGCGGTGGCACATGTTCAGCGCACGCCGGGACCAGGTGCCCGAGCTCGTGGAGCCAGGTGAGCGGATGGGCACGATATGCTCTCGCGTAGCGAGCGAGACCGGGATCCCCGAAGGAACGCCGGTCATTGCGGCCGGCTCCGACAAGGGATGTGAGACGCTCGGTGTCGGCTGTGTCGACCCGTCGAGCGTGAGCCTGAGCTTCGGGACTGCCGCGACCGTCCAGACGACGTCACCTAAGTACCTCGAGCCGATCATGTTCATGCCGTCCTATCCGGCCAGCGTCAAAGGAAGCTTCAATCCGGAGATCCAGATCTTCCGAGGCTACTGGATGGTGAGCTGGTTCAAGAAGGAGTTTGCGGCTCATGAAGCCGTGGAGGCAGAACGCCGGGGCGTTGCTCCTGAGGTCGTGCTCAACGAACACCTGAACGACGTACCTCCGGGATCGCAGGGCCTGATGCTCCAGCCGTACTGGGGCCCCGGCCTGAAGACGCCAGAAGCGAAGGGATCGATGATCGGATTCGGCGACGTGCACACCAGACCGCATATCTACAGGGCCATCATCGAAGGCATCGGCTATGCCCTGCTCGAAGGAGTCGAACGCATCGAGCGCAAGAGCGGGCAGAAGGTGAACCGGATCCTGGTGTCGGGAGGGGGTTCGCAGAGCGACGCAATCTGCCAGATCACCGCAGACCTGTTCGACCGGCCGGTGGTCCGCAGTGAGACCTATGAGACGTCGGGTCTGGGCGCGGCCATCAACGGGTTTGTGGGGATCGGTGTCTATGCCACGCATGAAGAGGCAGTGAAGAATATGGTTCACTGGAACAGTACCTTTCTCCCATGTCCCGAGGCGGCCCGCGTCTACCATGAACTGTACGCGCGCGTCTACAAGCGCATCTACCCCGCGCTGCAGCCGCTCTATCGCGAGATTCAGCAGATAACGGGGTATCCGGACATCTGAGGAGACTTGATGACCGATAAGAAAAGCACGTTCCAGCCGGACTGGTTCGAAGACGCCGCGCCTCCTGGTTCTTTCCGCTCCATCCTGAAGTGGGGTGGTACCACGGAGTTCAAGCACCCGAACAAGCGCCTCTATGCGCTTATGAAGAAGACGTTTGGCATGACAGACGCGGATTTCCAGCGCCGTGAGAAGATGGGCCTTGAACAGGTGCCTCATGATATCCCCAGCCGCCTGAAGAAGGAGCATCTGGACGCTCTGACGGCCATCGTCGGTTTGGACAACATCCGCACCGACGGCTACTCGCGGTTGCAGGTCGCGTATGGCAAGACCATGGTCGACCTGATGCGCTTGCGCGAAGGCATCGTCGAGAACGTTCCCGACGTCGTCCTCCACCCACGGAGCACGGCCGATATCGAGTCGATCGTCCGCTTCTGCGATGACCAGCGAATTCCGCTGTACGTGTATGGTGGCGGATCCTCCGTGACACGGGGCGTGGAGGCGGTGCGGGGTGGCGTGACGCTGGACATGCGTGTGCACATGAACAGAGTCGTGCGGTTCAGCGAAAAGAACCATACCATCACGGTCCAGGCCGGCATGTCGGGTCCAGATCTCGAAAAAGCACTCAACGAAGCGCCCGAGCGTTTCGATGCAGCAAGGAAGTACACCTGTGGGCACTTTCCCCAGTCGTTCGAGTACTCGGCGGTCGGTGGATGGGTTGTCACCAGAGGTGCGGGGCAAAACTCGACCTACTATGGAAAGATCGAGGATCTCGTGATCTGTCAAGAGTATGTGACTCCTGTTGGCATGCTGCGGACAGGCGAGTATCCCGCAACAGCTACTGGACCGTCCATCGACGAAATCATGATGGGTAGCGAGGGGGCATTTGGGGTCCTGACGGAAGTGACGCTCAGAGTTTTCCACTTGATGCCCGAGAACCAGCGGCGCTTCAGCTATGTTTTCCGTACTTGGGAAGAGGGCAGGGAGGCGGCGCGGGAGATCATGCAGGGCCAGTTTGGCTTCCCGTCAGTGTTCCGGTTGTCCGACCCCGAAGAGACCGACGTGGCTCTCAAACTCTACGGTGTCGAAGGGACTGCTGTCGACAGGATCTTATCCGCCAGAGGGTACCGGCCCATGGAGCGCTGTCTGATGCTTGGGTTCACAGATGGTGAGGCGACGTTCGCCAGAAATGTGGCGTGGAACGTTGGTCTCATCTGTCGGCGCCACGGGGCGATGTATACGACTGGCTTCGTGACCAGGAATTGGGAACGAGGCCGTTTTCGCGACCCCTACATGCGCGAGGACCTGGAAGACTACGGCATCATGACAGATACTCTGGAATGCGCCGTCAACTGGGAGAACCTCGAGAGCGTCTATGAGAGTGTCCGCGCCTATTGTCACAGCAGACCACAGACCATCTGTACGACGCACATGAGCCACTTCTATCCGCAGGGATGCAATCTCTACTTCATCTTTGTAGCACGCATCAATGAGATCCCTGATTACATCGCGTATCAGGCGGGTATTCTGGACGCCATTCAGAGATCGGGGGCTGCAATGAGCCATCACCACGGAATTGGCAAGATGACAGCGCCATGGCTGGAGGCACAGATCGGCACGCCGGCAATGGAGGTGGTTCGCGCCTTGAAGCATCACTTCGATCCGCATGGTATCATGAACCCCGGAGGCACGCTGGGTCTCGATCTGGCGCCAGAACTGCGGCGGGACCTCACGAACGACTGAGGTTCGTGCCTGGAGAATGCAGACACCCCTTCTTGCGAGAGGGGGTGTCTGCATTCCATATGTCGCTCTCAGTCCTATTCCCACTCGATCGTAGAAGGGGGTTTCGATGTGATATCATAGACGACCCGGTTGACCTCAGGCAGTTCGCTGGTAATCGCGCGAGATATCTCCTCGAGCACGTCCGCAGGAAGCCGTACCCAGTCGGCGGTCATGCCATCGCTGCTTTCGACGACGCGAAGAGCAACGGTATGGACATACGTCCGTTCGTCACCCTTGACGCCGACGGTTCGGATACCGGGAAGCACTGCGAACGACTGCCATACCTTCGTGTACCATCCTGACGCTCTCATCACTCGTTCGACGACTGCGTCCGCACGCTGCAGGATGTCAACGTTCTTGGGTGTCACC
>JAPLGJ010000084.1 GCA_026390215.1 Caldisericota bacterium | reverse complement strand
CGGCAGCATCACGGAGAACGTGTGGTCCACGCAGGTCGCCGCTTCGTGGTTGAGGGCAGCCGTCTGCACGGACACCCGCGTCACAGCGTTCTGCGCCAGCCTGTTGACCGGGTCGCTCTCGAACGACATCCTGAACCGCTCAAGCATCTCTGGTGTCATGACTGCCTGTGGATTGTACTGGCTCATGGTTCTACCTCCCGTCGTGCGGGCTCTGCCACCCGTCGTCACGTTCAGACTACACCCCTCCCACGTTTTTGCGAGAGCACGGGGTGCTGTATACTGCTCACATGAGACTGCGAATCGCCAGCTGGAACATACGTGGCATGCCGCATCCGACCGATCAGCTCCGACTGCTGGACGACCAGCATGCCGACATCGTCCTCCTGCAGGACGTGGGACCGTCGGCAGTGCGTGCCGTGGCGGACAGTCGCCTGTGGAATCACGTCATGGACACGTGGTTGCTGCCTCGTCCTCCTGGAGCCATCATCCGCCGAGGAGGATGCCTGATAGCAGCTACGGATGACTGGGTGTTGTTACCAGTACTGCCTGTCCAGCACGTCTTGCTCTCCAGTCGTTCGCTTGCCGTCACTGCCACCCACCGAGAGGCCGCCCTGACGCTCCTCTCCTGTTACGCCCCTACCAATGCGGGCCCGGGCAGGAAGGAACGGTCCGGCTACTTCAGCGCCCTGGCAGCCTGGCTGTCCACCGTCTCCACCCCTATCGTGCTCGGCATGGACGCCAACGGCCCGCGCGTGGACCACCCCGACATTGAGCAGAGCAGGTGGTGGACCGAGGAAGAGGCTCTGGTCCTTGGCTCCGGTGCACAAACCGAAGACGTCCTGCGCCTATGGTACGCTAACCATCCGACAGAACTGAAACGCCGGGTACGTTACTATCCGAACGGACCCCTTGCCGACTCATATCACCGCGGACGAAAAGGGAAGTGCCTGCGCTGTCGCTACGACAGCATCCGCGTCTCGCCCGGTATCAGCGTGACAGACGTCCGCTACCTGTACGAAGAGGCCGTCCGGGCGGGCAGCGACCACGCGCTGGTCATGGCAGAGCTGGAACTTGCGTGACTCGCCTCTCTCCTTGTGATGCTTCGTCGCAGTTCGTGCTACAGTAGATTGGTCACAGTGGTGGAGGTCAGAGGTGCCGTATTCGACGAATGGATCTGGATTCTGGTTCCTCCAGAGTGCATACCTGAACGTGCTTGAAGAACGGGGGATTGTGAGTCCCGAGACTGCGCTTCCCCTGGACGAGATCGACGGTATGATCAACCCCTTCGTACGATTTGGCGCGTTTGGCTCAGGCTGGCTTGTCGTGCACAAGCTGTCACGATACGGCGTCCTCGTAGCATGCCCCGGCGGCAGGTACTACTTGAATCAGGAGGCCACCGACGAGTTCAGGCACCGCTTCGCGCGATGGCTGACATGGTGACACCCCCTGTTGATTTCACAGACGTCGCTGAGTATGATGTGTCGAGATGCGAATCAACTCAACTGAGGAGTAGTGCAACCTTGAAACCAACCAGAGACGAAGCGTACGAACTGTTGTGCAAGTACAACGACTCTCCCTCCCTCATCACCCATGCCTTCGCGGTTGAAGGCGTGATGCGCCATTTCGCCCGTCTCCTGGGCGAGGATGAGGAGAAGTGGGGCGTCGTCGGGCTGATGCATGATATCGATTATCAGATGTTCCCGGACCAGCACTGCACCAAGGCGAGGGAGATCCTGACGGAGCGCGGGATCGACGAGGAGTACATCCACGCAATCCAGAGTCACGGGTACGGCCTCTGCTCTGACGTGAAGCCCGAGCATGTCATGGAGAAGGTCCTGTTCACCATCGACGAGCTGACCGGTCTCATCAATGCCTGCGCGATTATGCGGCCGTCGAAGAGCGTCCTCGACCTGGAGCTGAAATCGGTCATGAAGAAGTACAAGGACCACCGGTTCGCTGCCGGCGTGAACCGGGAAGTCATGGAGAAGGGCGCCGCGATGCTGGGCATGGACTTGGACTATGTCATCACCGAGACCATCATGGGCATGCGCGAAGTCGCCGAAGCCATCGGCCTCAAGGGAGAACTCTGAGCTGACAATCGGTCGATCTCTTGTGCGCCTGTTGAGGTGGTCACGCAATCCCGCGTGCAGGAGTACCCTGATTTGTCATTCCCCCGCATGCGGGAATCCAGTTTTGCCATGATGTGTGGGTCCCCGCCTTCGCGGGAAAGTACCGCTCGGATTGAACCAAAGTCCTCGCGGGGACGACAGGGGCGTCACCATTGGCGACAACGAAAGAGCCCACCGACTGGGGTGCCGGTGGGCGGTTTGTCTGTTCATGGTGGAGGTGGCGAGAGTTGAACTCGCGTCCAAATACGTTAGACACAGCGTTACTACAGGTTTAGTCGGCTACTGTACCATGCGCTCGGCCTATTCCACGGTCTTCCAGCCGACCGGTTCCATGGAGATTGTGCCCCATGCAAGCAGAAATCACAGAGCGGCGTGGCAGACTCAGCTCTTCTGCAGACGCTCCCTGAAGTTCTGATACCCCATCCAAACGATCCACACGTAGGCAAGCGTCTTGGGGATCATAAGCAGGCCAATGGTCTCATTGACGTTGCCCCACAGGACGACTGGCGCATAGAAGCCGAACGAGAGCAGGATAGCCAGCCACATCCATTTGAACGCATGCTCCTGCCGGAACCTACCGCCACGGAAGAAGAGTGCGATCATCAGGACCCCCAGCAGGGCGAACGGGATATTGCGGTAGATGGCCCAATCCAAGGGCTGACGGTAGACCAGCCACTGGTTCTGTGGAAACAGGCTCAGGACGACTCGCGCGGCCGCAAGTACGCCGACCGCGGCGTCCAGCAAACGGGACGTGTTCACGTGATAGTGTCGCTTCCAGACCAGGTAGAGAAGCACGTAGAAGACAGTCATGGTCACCGACGTGACTGCCTTTCCAACCCCCAGCAGGGCGGCATGGGCTTCCGGACCGCCGGCATTCAGCGCGTAGATGCGCGGAATGAGATGAAACGCGTCGCCAATCCCCAGCACCAGCGCCATGATGCCAAACAGACGGCTTTCCGTGTCGCGGCCGGCCCGCGTCACCAGGGTCAGCCCCATGGTGACGACAACGAACAGGTATGCAATGTCAAAGACCGATTCCATGATGTTTCGCATGCTCGTTCCTCCTCTTGTTTTCTATGTTGCAGCGTGGTTGGCTGGCTGTGCCCCGGACATCAGGCTGACCAGATACGCGGTGAAGGCGTCCCGGAACAACCCCAGGTCCGGCGCATTGCAGCTCAGGAGCGCCATGACATTGTCCAGCAGAAACTGGACGATCTGATCCTCCGCTCCGCGTTCACGGATCCTCTCGGCAAGCTCGGGAAATCGGCAGATCATGTCCCGGAACTTCTCCTCCAGCACCATCAGGTAGTTCGCCCGCGTGCCGGGGTGCCCTGCCGGCAAGCCCTCGACCATGTGGATATCGCGGATGAAGTCATGATGAAAGAGGCGACTTCGCTCGCGGAGGATCGCGTACACCTCCTCCAGCATGTCGGGAAGCGCAAGCGGTTTGTCCAGGGTCCGGACCACGTCGACGTTGAGGGTTGTGGTCCAGAAGGAGTCCATGATCCTGAGGATCAGACCCGTCTTGTCCCCAAAGTAGTTGTACAGGGTCCCCACCGACACGCCGGTCGCGTCGGACAGCGCACGGATCGTGAGGGACGACAGGCCTTCGCGGCCCACCAGCTCGATCGCGCTCTGGATGACCTCGTCGAGAGAAGCGGCGACTCTCTTCACCGTCCCCCCTCTGCCCGCTGCAGCAGCTTCTCCTCGGAGACCACGCTTCGCATCCCGAGAACCAGCCCAAGACTTCTTTCCAGAGTTTGTTCCATGTGGATCCTCCAGCGTACGCCATGTTATGAACGTCGTTCATTTGAACCATGTTCATAATAGAGTGTTGTGCCAGGACGTCAATCTGGATCCAAGAACGATGTGTGAAGGGAAAGGATGTCTAGAGTCGTTTCGGTCTGGCCGCTACTGCCATGTGCAGAGGACGGCAATGAAAAAGCCCACCGGCTGGGGTGCCGGTGGGCGGGTTGTGCTGTTCGTGGTGGAGGTGGCGAGAGTTGAACTCGCGTCCAAATACGTTAAACACAGCGTTACTACAGGTTTAGTCGACTGTTGTACCTTGCGCTCGGCCGGGAGTCGACGCCCCGCTCTGCACGATTTCCCGTTTGGTACTCTCTGACCAGGAACGGGAACGACCCTCGCCTTCGAGACCCCTATAGACGCGCCCCTGACGGACCCAGGGATGGACGGCCCGGAGGAACGCTAGCCGCGCTTAGGCAGCTAGAGCGTAATTGTTGTTGGCTTGTTTTTTTGTGACAGATGTTTAAAGAGGCCAACTGTCGTCCTCTACCTGCAACCCTGCACCTCACGTATCTGTCGAACCCCAGCACCCCCAAATGCTTTTCTCCCATACGAGGGGCGTATTCCCCACGTGATGAAGGTGTTACACAGTGATTATACCACACATTGGACTTGCGTTCTCGAAGAACGCGGTGGCTGATGCGGCAGGCTAGAAAGCCGACCACAGGCGCCATGCCCCTTTGCCTGTCCGCTTGATCAAGTACATCGCTTCGTCGGCGCGGTTAATCAACTCCCTGCTACTGTGCCCGTGCTCCGGGAATAGAGCGACGCCGACTGAAATGCTGACAGATACGGGGCCTTCAGTAATCGACAGCGGTTCATTGAGCGATTTGACGACTTTGTCCGCCATCGACGCAATACTCGTCATATCCTTCACACCGGGCGCCACGACGACAAACTCGTCTCCCCCGACGCGTGCGACGTAGTCCCCATCTCGAAAGACGGAGACCAGGCGGGCCGCAATGGCCACCAGGACTCGGTCGCCGGCATCATGCCCATACGCATCGTTCACTCTCTTGAACTCATCGAGGTCGACAAAGAACACGACGATGCTGTTGTCTTCAAGTATCGCCAACCGAATGTTCTCGTCGAGGATCCTCTCGAGAAACCGCCTGTTGGCGAGTCCTGTCAAGCTGTCGTGCTCGGCCAGCCAGGAAGAGGCGAGGGCGACCTTCTCGACCTGCTCTTTCTCTCCCGAAATTGTCTGATTCAACTCATTCAGCCGGATCAAGATGCGTGCATTCTCGACGGCGATCGCGGTGAACAAGGCGACAGCCTCGAGCATCTCAATGATATCGTCCGAATACGCATGGTCTCTGACACTCTGGACCGTCATCACACCCACGATGTCATTCTCTCTGAACAACGGAAGATACAGGATTGTCTCCGACCTGACCGGCACCGATCCAAACGTAATGGTTGGCTTGTCGCCGAGTGCTGACCGCGCCTCATCTGACGTTGCATAGTAGAGGATGCGCTTCTCCCGCACGCAGAGCGCAGCGAGGCTGGACTCGTCGCTCAAAAAGACCGACGATGCCTTCTGCAGGACGCCAGACTCGATCAATCCAGGAAACTCGATCTCCCCCGAATCGGGGCTGTAGATGCCAAATCCCAGCGACTTCAGGTCGATGGACGTCGAGAGTTCACTCCACATCCGCGTGAGGATATCCCTGGGTTCGAGGCTCTGCGTGAGACTCCGTCCGATACGCGTCACGATCCGGAGGCGCTCGTTTGCGGACTCGAGTCCTTCACGCCGAACCTTCTCGACTTGAGCTTCGCGCTTCACTTTCTCAAGCCGATATCCTGCGGCCAGCTCCGCCAGCATTCTGGCTGCTTCCGAACTTGACCATGCATGTGCCGCTTCGACCGATTTCTGGAGGTCGCGATAGGCCTCGTCGAAGCGATTCATGGCAGCTTTGGCTGTGGAGAGCGACTCGAGAGCAGGGGGAAGCAGGTCTCCCATTCTGTGGCTGTCGGCTACCTCGACCGCCATCTCAAAGTGATGCGTTGCCTCTTCCAGACGCCCGAGACTCAGTTCGATGCGTCCGCACGCAATCAGTGAGCCAACCTCCTGTAGGGCAAAACCGCAACTCCTGCTCAGCCGATATGCCTCTTCGATGACGGCAAGCGCTTCGGCTTGGTGACCACGACCCGCGAGAATGGAGCCGAGACGAACACGCGCCTCCACCTCGGACACGGTATTGCCAACCATGGTAGCAGTCTCAAGACTTCGGCGATAGGACCGTTCTGCGTCCTCCATGCGGCCGCTCTTTGACTGTGCTTCTGCGAGGTTGTAGTAGACATCGATCGCGTATCTGCTGTCGCCAGCCATGTCCTTCAGAATAAGCCCCTCGGCCTCCGATTCAAAGGATAGTGCCTGGTCGATATCGCCCATGAGAAGCGAGACCTCCCCGAGGTTGACGAGAAAGCGGCCGGCATCACTCTTCAGATCCATTTCCCTGGCCTTCTTCAGGCCCTCTGCAAACTGCTCGATGGCATCATCGTACCGTCCGAGTCGCGAGAAGATCGCCCCGTATCCATTGCGGAACTTGATTGCAAGGTTCGGGAGGTTGTGCTCCTGGGCAATCTGGTCGCCATGCTCGAATTCTTCCATAGCACTGTCGTACTCGCTGAGGTTGTAGAAACAGAAGCCCGCAAGGTACCGGGACAGGCCCTGCCAATATGGACTCTTCGCATCTCCGGCTTTCGCGTAGATGTCGTCTGCCAGGACTCTCGCGGCGCGGGCGTCCCTGTCAGATAACGCAAACGCCTTGTCATACAGCCCCTGCAATTCTTCCTGGAGGGAGTCTTCTGGATCCCTCCCGGCACTTCCCACGCTTTCACCCGCGTCTGTTTTCATCGCCACAGTATATCGCGTTTCCTCTGTCATGCTGCCGCAGGACTCGGGTCCCCGCCGTCGCGGGGACGACGACAAGAGTGCGAAGAAGGGAACAGGGCTCTGTCATTCCCCCGAGCCCTTTTGCCCAAGGCGAGGGGTGCTTCTCAGCGCATGCGGGAATCCATCCTTGCATCGGGATTTGTCCGTCATAGAAAACGCGCCGGACGACGAACGCCCGGCGCGAAAGCGCCCCTCAGAAGCGCCCCTCGCACGGGAAAAAAGTGCTCGGGGGCATTGGACTACCATGCTCAGGGGGTGATCGTTGTTCAACGAGAACGAGGAAGGCCCTGCCTTACGGCTTCTTCTCCTCCATCACCAGGGTTTCGATGATGTCGTCGACCTTGAAGTCATTGAAGTTCTGCAGGCCCATGCCGCATTCGTAGCCCTTGAGGACTTCCTTGGCGTCCTCCTTGAAGCGCTTCAGCGAGGAGATGCTGGAGTTGGCATACACGACGACGGCGTTACGAACGACGCGGGCCTTGGCGCCCCGGATGATCTTGCCATCCTCGACCAGACAGCCCGCGATAGCGCCGACACCGGTAATCTTGAACACGTCCTTGATGCGGGCGCGCCCCTGTACGATCTCTTCGAAGACCGGCTTGATCAGCCCGGCGATCATCTTGTCAATGGAGTCACCCAGTTCGAAGATGAGATCATAGGTGCGGATCTGAACCTTCTCGGTCGCGGCAACCTTGAGCGCTTCGGCCAGGGGAACGACGTTGAAGCCAACGATGACAGCGTTACTGGCGGAAGCCAGCAAGACGTCGGACTTCGTGATACCGCCCGTGCCCTCGTGCAGGATCTCGAGAGGAATCGATTTTGTCTTAACCTTCCTCAACTCGAACTTGACAGCGTCCAGTGTGGAAAGCGCGTCGGCCTTCAGGATGAGGGTAAGCTTCTTCTTCTCCAGCGCCTCTTCTTCGTTGAACAGATCATCCAGCGTCAGCGGCTTCCTCTGTTCCTGCGCCAGGAACGCAAGGCGCTCCTTCTGCCGCTTCTCATCGATGATCATGCGGCACGAGTCCACGTCTTCCACCATATGGAAGACCTCGCCAGCCTCGGGCAGTTCCGACAGGCCCATGACCTCGATGGGCATGAGCGCCTTCGCTTCCCGCAGGTTTGCTCCGGCCTCGTTGGTCATGCGCTTGATTTTGCCGACGCAGTCGCCAACGCGGATGTCGTCACCAACGTGGAGCGTTCCGGTCTGCACGAGCAGGCGAGTCAGGACACCAATGTTCTTGTCGACGCGTGCCTCGATGACTGATCCGGACGCTTCAACAGAGGACCGGGTCTTGAGTCCTGACATCTCCGCCTGCAAGAGGATCATGTCCAGCAGTTCGTCCACACCCTTGCCGGTCTTTGCGGACACAGGAAGGAAGACGGTGTCTCCGCCCCAGTCATCTGGCTGCAGACCACGGTCCGCCAGTTGCTGCTTGACGCGTTCGGGGTTCGCCTCGGGCTTGTCGATCTTGTTCATGGCGACGATGATCGGCACCTTGGCCGCCTTCGCGTGGTCAAGAGCCTCAAGGGTCTGTTCCTTGACGCCCTCTTCGGCGGCCACGACCAGGATGACCACATCCGTCACCTGCGAGCCCCTGAGACGCATCGAGGTGAATGCCTCGTGACCGGGAGTATCGATGAAGATGATGGTCTTGCCCTTAACCTGGACCTCGTAGGCACCGATCTTCTGGGTGATGCCACCTTTCTCGCGGCTGGCGACGCTGCTCTTGCGGATGAAATCCAGCAACGTCGTCTTGCCGTGATCGACGTGGCCCATGACTGTCACGACAGGAGGGCGTGTCTCGAACGACTTCATGAACTTTTCCGATGATGGAACGTAGTTCTCGCCGAGGATACGGGCAAGGTAATTGGCGTCACTGGGGTCCAACAGACCACACTCGCGCACCGGGATGCCGTTCTTGAGCATCATCGTGTTGAGCTCATGCTGCTTGAGATCAAACTGTTTCGCGAAAGCTGCATAGGTCACAGATTCGGCAAATGCTTTGGGCTTCTCTACGATGATGACAGGCTCGACCGGTGCAGGCGTAGGTTTCTCCTTCTCCTTTTCGGGTGCGGCCTTATGGGTCGCCTTGGCTGCCTTCGGAGTCACTTTCTTGACCTCCGACGAAGTGGCCTTCTCCTTGTCGACAATCTCCTTGACAAGGGTCGCCGTTTCTTCTTCGATCGTGCCGACCACGCCTTTCACCGGGACTCCCAGCTCAGCCAAGATCTCCAGCATGCGTGCCGACTTCAGATTCAGTTCCTTGGCGAGCTCATAGATTCGTACTTTCTTCATGTGTCTCACCTGCCTCACGGATTGGGGCCGCTTGCGGCTGCCCTTCCTCTACTTGAACGAGTTCCACCTTTGCGTCCAATAGCCGCTCTACGAGTCGGACGTTGACCCCGCCCTTGCCCAGGGCGACGGGGAACGACTCGGCAGTGGCGTGCACCACGAAGGTGCCGTCTTCCGGTCTGCGTTCTGCATCCAACACCTTGGCGGGGCTGAAGGCGTTGATTGCGTATTTTACGGGGTTCGGATCGTAGCGGATGACATCGATATGCTCAAACGCGATCTCACGCGATACAGCGCGGATGCGTCCACCCATCGGCCCAATGACTGCGCCCACGGGGTCGATCTTTGGGTCGCGGCTGAAAACGGCGACCTTTGCGCGCTGGCCCGGCTCGCGGACGATGCGCTTGACCTCAACGAGACCTGAGCCAACCTCGGGGACTTCCAGCTCCACAAGACGCTGGATGAAGTCCGGATGCGACCTCGTCAGAACCACGCGTGGTCCTTGTGCCGACTTGTCAACCGATAGGATGAGCGCCTTGGCAACACCCTGAAAGCGCAGCCGTTCTCCGGGAATCTGCTGATCCTTCGGCATGATGCCTTCACACCGGGCAAGGTTGATCAGCAATCCTTCCTTGTTCTGGCGCAGGACCTCGCCGTTGACCAGTGTTCCCACCTGAGAGTGAAAGCGCTCAAAGACCAGATCGTTTTCACGTTCCTTGATCTTGTCATCGATGAACTTGCGTGCCTTCACGATCACCGACAGGGGCAGCTGCTCAATCTTGACCTGGATGAGCACGTCGTCCCCGGTCTTCGCCTCTGGCTCCACCTTGCGGGCGTCCTTCAGCGTGATCTCACTGTCGCTTTCCGTGACTTTGACGACAACCGTCTTGCGCGAGTAGAGCCGGACAAGGCCTGTCCCCGTGTCAGCCTTCACCAGGAAGTTGTCTTTCTGGTATTGCTGCTGGTATGCCGCCTCGAAGGCTTCCTTGATCGCTGTCACGATGTATTCCCTCGAGATTCCCCGTTCCTTCTCCAGCTCGTAGATGGCACTCTGTATCTCATCCCTCACACGCACCTCCCAATATCTCGTCCCATAACGAGATCTTCGTCACCTGCCGCATATCGAACACGCGGTCTACGCCGAGTACAGCCACATGCAGACTGTCCCCGTCCGATGCCTCCAGAGTTCCGACGATCGGTTCCCCGGACTCCTTTGTCGTTACGCGCACGAGCCGGCCGGCGAACAGCTCCAGTTCCCGCGCTGTCTTGAGAACGCGGTCCAGTCCGGGGCTAGTCACCTCGAATGCCGGCAAATAGTCATCTCCGTACAGCTCGATGAACGCATGGCTGATCGCCCGGCTGACGCTCTCAAGCTCATCGACCGAGATGTCTTTCCCTGACATCATGAGCACGACGCTCACCATGCCTGGAGCGTTCTCGATGGCGACCAGCGTGGCGTCGCTCTTTGCCACTTCCAGCTGCACTATGTCCGCAAATCTGGTATCCATACGTCTCTCCATGGGAAGCAAAAAAGTGGCCCGCTCACGCGCCCACTTTTCGTTTCCACCAATATGAAACGTCCGAAAGCAGGGCTCTCGGACGTCATGTCGCTCAGTTGCTTGTCACGTTCATGACATTACAGGAATCAGTATACCTATGAATGTCGGAATGACAACCTCAATTTCCTTTACATCCTTGCGACGACCCTTCGAACGGTCGCTAGGAGTAGTCGACGCCCCTTGGACCAAGGATATCGGCAAGTCCCTTCAGAAGCGCGGGCGTGACGGTGACCCAGTGCATGTTGCCGACCTCGAGGCAGTGATCGATCGTGTTGTGGTACAGGATGCGCCAATGCTCCTTGCCTGGATAGTGGTGCGTGAGGAGGAGGACGTTCTTGAGTGTCTCACCGTTCACCTGCTGCTCCGTCATTGTGAGTTTGAGCACTGGGTGGGTCACAGAAACCGGCTTTGAGCCATTTGCCTGTTCGGGCGTCACGAAGTCGATGAACTTCTTGGCCGTCAGCGACAATTCGTCGCCGTCCATGCGCACGTTCGCCTCCAGGACGATGGCGCCCTCCCGGTCAAAGCATGGCTGGAACTGCCCCAGGACATATTCGAACACCATCAGCTCCACCTTGCGGCTGTCGTCCTCGAGCGTGCACTTGCCGTAGGCGCGACCCGCCTTCGACTTGGCGGTCTTTGCAGATGTGAGGAGACCCATGACCGTGACGGCAGTCCCATCGTCACACTCTGCGCACTCCGAGACGCGCTTCGCCTTGTATTTGGCGAGGAGAGGTTCGTACTGCTGGAAGGGACTGCAGAAGCAAAAGAACCCGAACGCTTCCTTCTCCATTGCCGCGGCGCCCGCCGTATCGCACGAGGAAGCGTTGGTTCCGGATTCGCCCACCGAGCCGCCGAACAAGCCTGTACCTGGATCTTCTGTGACAGGCGCCTTGCCGTTCTGGTTGTTGAACTCCCTGAGGACGGCGACACGGTCCTCGCCCAGGCTCTCAAACGCCCCGGCCTTGATGAGGCATTCGACGGACTTGCGGTTGACTTTGCTGCCGCCAGAACGCCG
>JAPLGJ010000246.1 GCA_026390215.1 Caldisericota bacterium | reverse complement strand
GAAGGAACCCTCCGCCAGCTCGACGGTCTTGCCCGGCCAGTTGCCGATGACCTGGTTCATGCCGGTCAGGGCGTTGAAGATGACCGACTTGCCGACGTTGGCATTGCCAGCCAGGGCAATGGTCAGGTCAAAACGTTCCCCGCGTATGATGCGCGGCTTGGGCTCACAGCACTCCATCACCGGTCCTCCGGTGTGACGAGGATCTTCAGGGCAACGCCGCGCCCGAGCGCGACACATGCTCCATGGGCTTCGACTTCGACGGGCCCTCCGGATTGACGGTTGCAGACCGTTACGGTCGAACCCTGTCCCAGGCCCATGTCTTCCAGCCGCCTCCGGACCACCTGGCCTCCCCGTATCCAGCGCACGCGGTAAGGTTTGCCCGTGTCTGCCTGGTCCAGCGTGACAGCTCCGAGGTCGACCATGCCGATGACCATTGCCATGCGCCTCTCGAGGTCTGCAGCGTCCGTGTCGGTCAGGACATGTTCCAGCTTGCATGCCTCCCGGTGGGCGGCGTCCTTCCGCAATCCCAGCATGCAGAGCATGCGCTCGGCCAGCTGGTGCCGACGCACGATGCGCCTTCCGGTCGCCCGCCCCTTCTTCGTCAGGTTCAGCGACGACCCCTCGGTCGTGACGTCGCCGGACATCACAAGGTCGAGCAGCAGGTCGGCGAGCCGCCTGCCGGCGAGGTCCTGTTCTGCGGCCAGGTCCGCCGCTGTCGAGGAATGGTGCGCTTGTTCAAGACGGCAAAGAGCTTCCAGACATTCCTCGCGGTCTTCGGGCGTGACTGATTCGTTTTCGTTGTTCATGTGACAGGATCCTCTCTGACCGCTGCATGCGGTCTGCCGGGCCATGGCCGGTCGGTGACGCTGACCTTCCCTTATGGGCGGTCTGCCGGTGATACTACCCGGCGTTCAATTCCTTGATCGTTGCGGCCAGAGCCATGATAAGCTCCGGCGTCCCCATTGACTCCTCTCCCATGACCTCTGCTGCCGCGTCCCCGGCAAGTCCATGGATGTATGCTCCCTGAGCTGTTGCCAGGTCAGGCGCCACCCCGCGCGCAACCAGCGACAGGATGATGCCCGCGAGAGCGTCACCCATGCCAGGCTTGGCCATGCCGGGATTGCCAGTCGTATTGATGTACACCGAGCCGTCAGGCAGGATGGTCAGCGAGCGGTGTCCCTTGAGATGCACGATAGCGCTTGCCTGAGCAGCAAGGATCTGTGCCGGGATCAGCATTCCACTCTTCTCGACGTCCTCGGGTGTCAGGCCCACGAGACGGGCGAATTCGCCGGCGTGCGGGGTCAGAATCGTCGGAGCGTCACGCTTCCACAGGACGTCGAGATGACCCGAGCAGGCGAACAATGCGTCGCCGTCCAGGATCAGCGTTCCCTTGAAGGCACCGGCGAGAAGCAGGACAGCCTCCAGCGTCCGGGGGTCGCGCCCCAGGCCCGGGCCTATCAGTGCCGCAGTGGTATCTTCCAGCAGTTCCAGGACATGGGGGAGCGCCTCGACGGTCAGGACGTCACCGGCAAACGCGTGGACGATCGGTCCGTCGACCTTGACACGGACGACGTCCGCGATGCCTTGAGGCACGATGAGGTGGACGACGCCTGTTCCTGCAGTGAGCGCAGCGTCGGCGGCAAAGACGGGGGCACCCGTGTAGTCGGGAGAGCCGGCGACGATGGCCACCTTCCCATACGAGGCCTTGTGCATGGTGCGCATTCGTTCTGGGAACAGGGGGGGCTCGGTCAGCTGAGCATGGATCGCACTCTGTTCCAGCAGGATGTCGGGGTAGATGAGCTGCTCGACGTGGACTTCGCCTGCCGCTTCTGCGCCCGCGCCCATGTACAGGCCCAGCTTTGGCAGACCAAAGGTGACAGTATCACTGGCAAAGACGGGAGTACCGAGCGCCGCACCGGTGTCGCAGTCGATGCCGGATGGGATATCCACCGCGATGACAGCATGCGCGAGGCTTGCGTTGACGATTGCGATAATATCCTCGGCCATTCCGGAAACAGTGCGGTCGAGGCCGATGCCAAACAGGGCGTCGATGACGATGGCGTCCTCGTCGATCGATTCCTCGATCTTCTCCAGGACCACTTCGTCTGTGACGTCGACCAGCGTGTTCTCGGGGGCGACTCGCTCCAGGAATGCGCGTTCCGTCTCCGCATCGTCGCTGGGGCGTCCTTTGACGGGAACTGCGAATACTGTGACGGGGAAGCCAGCGAACAGGAGATCGCGCGCAGCGACGAAACCGTCGCCTCCGTTGCCGCCCGTGCCGCACAGAACGACGAAGTGCGGCCGCAGTCCCTCTTCCGCGTCCTCATCCGCGATGTTCAGCGCGGCGTCCGCGACAGCTTGGCCGGCGCGCTCCATGAGCACGATCGACGGCATGCCGTATTCGTTGAATGTGTGTTTCTCGATACTGCGGATCTGACTACGAGTCGCCGCTCTCATACGTGCTCCCATATTCTCCCTGGGACACCATGGCCACGGCGACCGCGTACTCGCGTTCGTGGCTGATGCTGAGGGAACAATTGAACCAGGGTGTCCCCCGGATGACCGCAATCGGCGCGCCTTCCGGTCCTGGAGCGATCTCGACCTCGCGCAATGTCGGAAGGTCCGTGGGAGGTAGCAGCTTGATGACAGCCTCCTTTGCGGCCCAGCGGCCTGCCAGACACTGCCAGCGGTCGGGGCGGTCACATGTCGAGAGTTCGGAGGTGGAGTAAACACGGTTCAGAAAGCGTTCTCCATACCGTTCCCCCAGAGCCCGAATACGCGCCACGGCCACTATGTCCACGCCGAGTTGTTTCACTATTTCAGTATAGCAGGAAAGGCGCGGAGGGTGCGGTCTCGCGGTGAATCGGCTCAGAAGGCCCATGCGGGTTGTCTGACCTGCAGCCCGTGTCCACATAGCATTATGCCTCCATGTGGCTAGAATATGGAGAGCACTCAGGCATGCCACAGGAGGCCGATATGGCAAAGAAGGTTGCTGTTCTGTTGGACGAGATGGTGCACGAGCATGAGTTTATCTATCCCTATTTTCGTCTCAAGGAAGCCGGGTTCGAATCGATCAGCGTTGCGACAGAAAAACGTGTCTACAAGGGCAAATTCGGTGTGCCCTTCACGCCGGACATGATCATCGCGGACGTCACGCCGGGAGAGTTCGAGGGTGTGATCGTGCCAGGTGGATATGCGCCGGACTTTCTGCGCCGGTCGAAGGCCGTGCTTGCTCTGGTCAGCGAGATGAACGACAAGGGCAAGCTGGTGGCGATGATCTGTCACGCCGGTTGGGTGGGCATCAGCGCAGGGATTGTCAAGGGGCGCACGCTCACCAGCACCGCCACGATCAAGGACGACCTGTCGAACGCCGGGGCAATCTGGGTCGATCAATCGGCTGTCGTCGACGGCAACCTCGTCACGTCCCGCTCGCCGGCTGACTTGCCAGACTTCATGCGTGAAGTCCTGAGGGTGCTCTCCGCTCAGAGGTAACGCTGCCCGGGGCAGATTAGCAGTCTGCACCGCCGGCCTGCGCGGTTGGCGGCCCGCCGTTTCCACATACAATGAATGGGGAGCAGACATGGGGTTCAACGAGAACGCCGATCTCCACGACGCACGTCCAACAAGGAGCAGGCATGGCAGGTGAGACGGTCCTGACTCGGCGCCGGCTGAGGAGCTGGCGAGGCGAGCTGTCACGTACGTACGGTGTGCGCGTGACCGTAGCGCGCAGTTGCATACCCCAGTCAATCGTGGAGGAAGCATGAGCAAGTTCATCTTCGTTACCGGTGGTGTCATGTCGTCGCTGGGCAAGGGCATCTTCTCTGCCTCGCTGGGACGCATCCTCCTCGACGAGGGCTTCTCCGTGACCATACTCAAGATGGACCCGTATCTCAACGTCGACGCCGGTGTGCAGAACCCGTTTGAGCACGGCGAGGTCTTTGTGACGGAGGACGGGGCGGAAACCGACCTGGACCTGGGGCACTACGAGCGCTTCCTCAACCAGAACCTGCACCGCATGAACAATATCACCAGCGGGCAGGTGTACCTTTCTGTCATCGAGAAGGAGCGCAAGGGCGAGTACCTGGGGCACACGGTGCAGATCATACCGCACCTCACCGGGGAGATCCGCAGCCGTGTCATGAAGGTGGCAGAGGCATCGAAGGCTGACTTCGTGATCGTCGAGGTTGGCGGCACGGTCGGCGATATCGAAGGCCTGCCGTTTCTCGAAGCCATTCGCGAGTTCTGGGCTGAGGATCCTGCCAGCTCGATCTTCGCCCACCTGACGTATGTCCCCTATCTCGAGACCACGGACGAACTCAAGACCAAGCCCACCCAGCACAGCGTCGGCGAACTGCGCAAGATCGGCATCCAGCCTACGCTGGTCGTGGGCCGTGGCGTCAAGGAACTGCCGCTTGACCAGAAGCGCAAAGTGGCCCTGTTCTGCGGTGTCCCCGCCGATCACGTCATTTCGCTGCCCAACCTGACCTCGGTGTACAAGGTCCCAAACTACCTGCAGGAACAGCGTGTCGGCCACCTTGTCCTTTCTGCATTCGGCATGGCGCCCCGCACGGCCCAGACCGAGACGCCCTGGGTGCGGTTCACGTGGACGATCGATCAGGCGAAGACGCCGCGCAGGCTGGCCATCGTAGGCAAGTACGTTCAGCTGAATGATGCCTATCTGTCCCTCCGCGAAGCGCTTCACCATGGCGCATGGGCGACCGGGTGTGACCTGAACATCGACCTGATCGACAGCGAAGACGTCGAGAAGCAGGGGACGCGCTTGCTGGACGGGGGCAGGTACGACGGCATCCTGGTCCCTGGCGGCTTCGGGAAACGCGGCATTGAAGGCATGATCCTGGCTGCGGGATACGCACGTACCAACAATCTGCCCTACCTGGGCATCTGCTTGGGCATGCAGGTTGCCAGCATCGAGTTCGCACGGAACGTGCTCGGCATTGCGGACGCAAACTCTCAGGAGTTCAAGCCGGAGGCTGAGGACCTCGTCATCTACCTTATGCCGTCGCAGAAGGGCGTGCAGAAGCTAGGCGGGACCATGCGGCTTGGCGTCTATGAGAACACCATCACGCCGGGGAGCAGGGTCGCAGAGGCATACGGGGCATCCACGCTGTCGGAACGCCATCGTCATCGTTACGAGTTCAACAACGAGTACCGGGCGGCCTTCGAAGCACACGGCATGCGCGTCGCTGCTGTCTACCCGGAGGAGGATCTGGTTGAGTCCCTCGAACTCGAGGGTCACCCGTTCTTCGTCGGTGTCCAGTTTCACCCCGAGCTCGCGTCCAAGCCTCTCCAGCCCGGTCCGCTGTTTGTAGCGTTTGTGAAGGCCATGCTGGCGCATGAGGGTTAGAAAGCGTGTCCGTACCGTCACCCTCAGCCAGGCTGCGGGCGACGTGCTGGACCGGCTGCAGGTCATCGGCGGCGCGGAGCAGGTGCGCACGGAATCCGAGGCGGCCCTGCGCACCGTGCTGACGCAGACGGCTTCGGCGCTGTTCAAGCCCGAGGAGCTGCCACGCTACCTTCAGGAACAGCTTGCCGGTGGGGCTGGGACCATCGCCTCGTGGGACAACCTGACCGGCGAGCGCCTGACGCATCTCGGTTTGCCCCGCCACCCCGAGGGTGTGCGGGCGGACGAATGTGGGACGCTCATTCTAACGCTGGTGCCTGCCACCATCGACTATGTGGTGCAGGTGGAAGGGCGCGAGGTGTGTTCCTCCGCAGCGTATGACCCGAGGGCGACGATGGCTTCCTTCGAAGATGGCATTCACCGCGTCGCCATGACGGCACCCGAGCTCACCGTGACCAGGAGTGCGTTCCCTCATAGTCTGATGGAGCTGTCCTTCGTTCAAGTCACGTTCCGGCTGCGCAACACCAGCGACCAGTTTCACGCAGTGACCCTCGTCCTCCTCATCAAGCCGTTCGACGAGGAGGGCCTCACCAGCCTGGAACGGTTCAGCTTCTCCCGCGAGAATCTCATTATACTGAACGGACAGCATGTCGCATTTGCCCGTGAGCGACCGAGCAGCACCAGGGTCACCGTCTACGATCCCCGGACTGGCAGCATGGTCGACGCCGATGCCGGCGGCGAAGTCGTTTCGGGGGCGGGCCTTATGCAGCTGCGGCTCGCGTTCGATCACCAGCTCGAACCTGGTGGTGGCACCGAGGTCACGTTCTTCTTTTTCGTCGACAGGGACCACACCTACAAGAACGAGGAACTCGCGCTCCTCCTAGGACAGAGTGCCGGGATCCTCGAGCAGGAGCACCGGCTCGTTGTGACGCAGGAGAAGCACGTCGGATATCGCACAGGCGACGAGCGCCTCAACCGTTTTGCCGCCAACCAGTTGCTTCACCTGTCGTCTCTTGAGGCCGCCGCTGCCTCGGCGTTTGAGGGGGGCGTCGATGCCGTGGCATTGCCGGCGCTCGTCGAGGCGTATGACCGGGTGGGTGACATCGACACGGCTTCCGGCCTCTTGCGCTCCTACGCGGCGCAATTGCCCCCAGGGCCAACACTGTCGGCGGATGCGTTGTTTGCGTACGCAAGCTTCGTCATCGCCCTTGGCTGGCATCTGAAGACGGCGCGTCAAGTGCAGCTCCGCAGACAGCTGTTCCCCGTCGCGGACCAGTTCGTCACCTGGCTTGGCCAGTCGCAGACGACGGTGGAGCCTGTCGCCATCAGCCTGCTGGGACCGTTGCGGCGTTCCGGCCCCATGCTGCATCTGGTGCTGGGCAAGGCGATCGAGAGCTATCAGAGCATGCTGTCCGAGAAGGACGACCTGCGGCTCAGACTATGTGACGACCTCCAGCTGCGGCTGCTCAAGCAGGCAGATGCAGCCGGCAGTCATGTTGACCCCGGCAAGGCCACGTTTGCCGACATAGCGCCGGTCGCGGCCTACGCCCTGTACGGCGCGCACGGCATGGAAGATGCCATCCTGACCGGCAGCATGAGCTGGATCGCTGAGCACTGGCTGCGCGAGGGCTTCATCGCAAACCCCTTCCTCGGCTCGCTCGGCGACATCCGCCTGTCACTGCTGTGCGCCAAAGCTCTCGTCCTGCGCCGTGAGAGTGGGGAGTATGGCGCGATGGCAGAGGGCCTCGAGCACCTTGGGGTGTCCGACGCGCTCCCCGACTACATCGACCTGCACACCAGGAAAGCTGTCGCTGGTCCACGGCACAGCGCCGTCGCCACGGCGCTCGCCCTCGAGCTGCTGACCAGCCTCATCTTCGTGGAGCGCGGTACCTACCTGAGCATCATCCCCGTGCCGACGGCCGAGCTATTTGCTGGAGACGGCATCGACGTCCATGGCCTGCAATCCACGTTCGGCGAACTGTCCGTGCGTATGCAGCGTCTTGGCGACAAAGTCCGGTTCAGCATGCGTTCAGACTTTCTCCGGGGCGTCAGCGCCATCGAACTCAACTTTCCCTGGGAACTCAAGGAACTCGTTGCGCGCAAGGGGACGGTCAAGTATGTGACTGGAGGGACCATCGTCATGGAGCCTGCTGACCTGATCGAAGGCGAGGCTATCGCAGCCAACCCCGGTCCGTCGTAGAGCGTCCATGCTTCACAGTTCCACCTGAGGAGACGAGCCCTTGCCAACAGGCGTTTGGAAACGCGCCGGGCGCAGGCCCGGCGCTTGTGCATTCGAGGGAGGAGAGACGAGCTACTTCTTGCTGACCACCAGTCCGAAGTGTTTCATGGTCAGGAGCTTGCGGTTCCAGTTCTTCTCGACCTTGACGCGGAGGTCCAGCTCGACCCGCTCGCCCAGGAAATGGACGAGGTTCTTGCGGGCGACATCCTTGATGGTCGCGATGAGTTCACCGCCCTTGCCGATGATCATGCCCTTCTGGGAGTCCTTGGCGACGTAGACGCTGACCATGGCGCGGATCCCTTTGGCGGACTCGGTGATGTCGTCCGTGACGACGGCCGTCGAATAGGGGAGTTCGTCCTGCAGGCGGTTGAACAGCTGTTCACGCACGGTGTCCGCAACGATGAGTTCGATTGGGTGAGACGTCAGCGTCTTGTCGTCGAAATAGGGCTCACCGACAGGCATAGCGTCGATGGTCGCCTTCACCAGCGGTGTGACGCCTGCGCCAGTCGCCGCCGAAACGTGGAAGACAGCCGTCGGATGGAGCTTCTCCACGAAGGGAGCAGCCACCATCTCATGGCGCTTGGCCGTGTCCAGGTCCGTCTTGTTGACGACGAGGAAGATCGGCTTGCCAAGCTTGATGACGATGGCAATCATCTCCTCGTACTCGGCGTCGGGATAGGCCGACTGGTCGATGACGAAATAGACGACCTCGATGTCCTCCAGCGACTGAAGTGCCGTGTCGACAAGGTATGTGTTGAGCTTGCTCTTGCTCACCTTGTGATAACCAGGCGTGTCGACGAAACAGACTTGGGCGTCCTTCTTGTTGAGGATGCCAAGAATGTTGTACCAGGTGGTCTGCTGTTTGGGTGACACGATGGAAAGTTTGGTTCCAAGGATGGTGTTCATCAGCGACGACTTCCCGACGCTGGGCTTGCCAAAAATAGATACGAATCCACTCTTCATAATAGGAGTGTACAGGCTTTTGCGCCTCACACAAACACGTGTACAATGAATGCCATACAAGTTCATTGGAGGTTTCCCATGCTGATCCAGGTGGCCGTCAACAATATCGAAAGCATCGAGCAGGGCGAAGAGATTCTCAAGAAGTGGCACTACCACCTTGATGAGGACCAGTCTCACGTCGTCGTGGAACGCGACGTCGACGGGGTCACCGTTCGCATTGCGGGGTTCCATCCATGGGCCGACGAGATGGAAGAGGACGGCGAAGAGTGTTCCTGTCGCGGTGACGATGACAACTGCGAGTGCGAAGGCGGTAATTGCCGTTGCCACGACGAAGATAATGCCACTGATGGCAAGGACGAGGAAGTCGAGGACGACGAGGGTGACGACGAAGACGAGAAGTCCGAGGTTATTTATCTTGGCCAGGCCCTGTTCGTCCCGGCCGAGGATCAGGCTCGTACGCTAGCCACTGAGCTGATGGACGACGACTACGTCGGCACGGTATCCGTTTCCATGGCAGGCGCCGAACTCACCGACACGGACGCATTCCGCGCACTGCCTGCAAACACGAAGGATGCCGTCATCGCCGCCATCGAGGAACTTGGCGACGCCGAGGCGTATCTCTCGATGTATGAGGTCATGGGACTCAAGGACTAAGGACGCCACCTGTTCATGAGTACTCTTTCGGCAATTGCTGCGCTGGTTGCCGCCCCTTTGGGGGCGGCAACGGGTTTTGTACTCAGGTTCCCCCTAAGTGCGACGGTCAACGCCGCTGCAGTCGTGGTCGGCAGCATGCTGGGCATGTTCACCGGCAAGTTGCTCAAGGAGGACGCACGCGCCGCTATCTTCATCGCAAATGGGCTGGCGACGCTGGCCATCGGGACGGGCATGGCTCTCAAGACGGGCAATGCCGTCATCATGGTCATGGCCATCGTGAGCGGCATCGTTGTGGGAGAGCTCCTGCGGCTCGAAGACCGGCTCAACGCGGCGGCCGAACGTTTCCAGCAGCGGCTGCATGTCGCGTCTGGCAGCCGCTGGGCAGAGGGTCTTGTCACCGCTTCCCTCATCTACTGTATCGGGCCCATGACCATCATCGGCTCCATTCAGGAAGGGATGACGGGCAACGGCACGCTCATCTACACGAAGTCCATCCTCGATCTGGTCATCAGCATATCGCTTGCCGCGACACTGGGCAGCGGCGTAGCGTTCAGCGCCATCCCGGTCTTCATCATCCAAGGCAGTCTGACCCTGCTGGGTTCCGCGCTGGGGTTCCTGATGCAGCCCTATGTCCTCAACGAGCTGACCGCTACGGGCGGCCTCATGGTCATCGCTATCGGCATCAACCTGCTGGGACTCAAGAAGATCAAGCTGGCCAACCTCCTTCCCGGGCTGATCTTCGCCGTGCTGTACGCCCTTCTTTTCCACGCCCTGAAGCTCGTCTGACACCGTTTCTCCCGTCGGGGAGACGTCGCAAGCCAGTCCGCCACGCGTGCCTCTCCATAACAGGAGAGCAGGGTCCCCCCTGCCAAGGAGGCACGACATGGACGAACTCGTCACGCTCATCAGTAACATCGGTTTCCCGATCGCCGTCTCCGTATACCTGCTGACGGTATTTGGAGGCAAGCTGGACCGGATGCAGGCGAGCATGGACCGGCTGGCCGATATCATCGAGACCGCCCTGCGCATCAATGGTTCGGCAGTCACGCCGTGATGCGCCCCCTCACTCATCTTGTCCTGCACCACAGCGCGACGGATGCGACCCTCGGGAGTGGTGACTCCGAGGGCGCTGCGCTATGGGCCGCGATCCAGCGCAATCACCAGAAACGCTGGGCGAAGACTGTCCCCGGCTATGTCTGCGATTACCATTTCGGCCTCGGACCCACCGGCGTCGTGTTTGCCGGGCAGCCGCTTGCTATGGTCGCATTCAACTGCGGCAATGCGCGCATCAACGCTGTGAGTATCGCCGTCTGCTTCCTGGGCAATTTCCAGGTGGCCCGCATGCCCGCGGCGCAATACGCAGCTGGCGTACAGCTGCTGCGCCTGCTGTCCGCGCACCACGTCATTCCGCTCTCCCGTCTCATGCTTCACCGCGAGGTCCCAAGCGAGAGAACCGGCATCCCCGGCTTCACGGCGTGCCCCGGACGCTGGTTTCCTTCGGTGGCTATGCGGGGCGCCCTCCAGGAACGTGGTGGAGGTGGCTCATCCCGGGCTTTCATGACGCGGTAGTCCTGGTATCATGACAAAACCCCTCCTGATGACGGGGGTTTTGTCATGTCCTGACGTGGAACGTCAAGTACGCCGCTCCAGGTAGACGCGCGGTACGCGCTTCGAGATGCCGGTAAGGACCTCGTAGGAGATGGTCCCCATGAGTCTCGCGAGGTCTTCGGCGGTGACGGCAAGACCGTCCTGCTCGCCGATCAGGGTCACAGGGTCACCGGGCATTGCGGCCGGAATGTCACTCACGTCGATGGCGCAGACATCCATGCTGACGCGGCCTATGACGGGCGCGAACCGCCCCCGGAGGATGACATGTGCCTTGTTGGACAGCGCACGGAGGTAGCCGTCGGCGTACCCGATAGGGATAAGCGCCATGCGGGTCGGCTGGTCCGTGATGAATGTCCTCCCATAGCCGATGCCGTGGCCTGACGGCAGCTCCTTCACCGTTTCCAGCTCTGTTCGCAAGGCGAGGACCGGCCGCACCGGGCAGGTCGGGGAAGGGACGGGCGGACAGCCGTACAGCAGGATGCCGGGGCGCACCCCGTCCAGCATGGCGCCGGGACACGTAAACATGCCCGCCGAGTTGGCCAGGTGCACCATTGCCGGCTGGAGGCCGCCCGCACGCACCTCACGTACGACCTCCACGAACCGTGCTCTCTGCAGCTCCGTGAATGCCGGGTCGGATTCGGCGCACGCGAAGTGTGAGTAGAGACCGACGATGTCCACGCGGTGGACCGCAGCGCTGTGCAGGATCTGCTCTGTCGCCTGGTTCGCCGGGACGCCCGCGCGTCCCATGCCGGTGTCGACGTTATAGTGCAGGCGCACTGTGTGTGTTCCCGCTGCAGCTCCGTACATCACCGTCGTCGCCTCGTTGACCGTCGTGAGGGCGACGTTGTTCGCGACGGCATAGGAGACGAAATCGGCGGGTGAGTGTCCCAGGACAAGAATCTCAGCCGTAGTGCCGCTGTCGCGGAGCTCGACTGCTTCGTCGGGTGTCGCCACCGCCAGCACGTGGACCTGTTCCTGTTCCAGGACTGCCGCACCGCGCACCGCGCCGTGTCCATAGGCGTCAGCCTTCACACCACCGATAACCTGGGTCCTGAGCGGCGTGCACGCCCGGATTGCCCGCAGGTTGTCGCGGATTGCTGTCAG
>JAPLGJ010000165.1 GCA_026390215.1 Caldisericota bacterium | reverse complement strand
GGTAACCTCGGTGAAGACCTTCTCCTCGTGGCCCGCAAACCCCTTGACCGTCTCGACAAGGTTCGGGATGAGGTCATAGCGGCGTTTCAGCTGGACGTCCATGCCTGACCAGGCTTCGTCCTTCATGGTGCGCTTGCGGACGAGCTGGTTGTAGATGCCGATGAGCCAGACAACGATAAGAGCGATGACTCCAAGAGCGATTAACCAAGGCATCGTGTTCCTCCTTTTGCGGATAGCGGCACTTCAGTATCACCCAATACGGCGGGGTGCCTGCCAATAGTGTAGAGAAAACTGCGCATATGCAAAAGGCGCTATGGGGTCAGGCGCTCATGGCACATGCCACCGATAGGCAAGTGTAGCATTCTCACACCACTTGGCGCGAGGGACTGGATCCCCGCCTGCGAGGGTCTGACGGACTGTAACAGGGTGTAACAGGGGACAGCCGTAGTTGTTGTAACAGGAGACAGCCGTAGTCGTTGTAACAGGAGACAGCCGTAGTCGTTGTAACAGGAGACAGCCGTAGTCGTTGTAACATGCCCGTGTAACAGGGGACAGCCGTAGTTGTTGTAACACTTTGAGACGGTTCCAAGGGTGTATCATGGTCGTGCCTTTCCGCTCCGGGACTGGATTCCCGCTTGCGCGGGAATGACAAGATCTTGCGAGAGTGACGCAGACGAACCCCGCTCATGTGGGCTTGTACTGCCGCCTCATCAGGACACGTGTGGGAAGAATCGTGGGAATGACGCTCGTCTAGGGCTCTTCTGCAGGGAAGTCGTCCCTGTCCTCGGGCACGTCCGCCGGCAGATGGAACGTGCCGTCGCCGTCGCACGGGAATGGGACTGCCGCTGCAACAGCAGACACATTCAAGGGCCCGTAGATGTGCGGATAGTAGAGTCCGTCGGACGGTTCCCAGAGCGTTTCTGCGTCGAGCAGCTTCTGGCTGATGCACAGGAGCAGCAGGCCGGTCCTGCCATGGTAGTGACGGTCCGCGACGTCCGTGACCTGTTCCAGCGCCGCGCAGTGGATGAAGCCGTCGCTCTCGAAACTTCCGGGGAGGTACTGTCCTGCGAGCAGCGCCTCCCGCCACAGGTCTTCGGTTTCGATGTGATAGATCATCGCGTTTCTTCCTCCAGCCGGGAATATGGCGTTATGGTCGTGGCGTCGTCTCCTTCGCCTTGCAGGTGAGATGGTCGAAGTGGACTTCCAGCACGACGACACGGGACAGGGCCTCGTCGGGGAAGACCTCCTCGGGGATGCCGGGGTGGCACTGCAGGAGGATGACGTTCAGGTCCCGGGTCTTGGTTTGTGGGTCGACGATGAATGTCACGGTGCCGGTTCCGATCACCGTCACGTAGGTCGCCGTACAGTCTTCGCCTGTCGCGCCGGTAACGATCTGCACGTCTTCCTCGACCTCGACGCACACGTGCGGGTTGGCGCGCAGGATGTCCAGCTTCCTGCCCTGCACGGCAGCGTGGAGCAGTAGGTGTTCGCCGTCCCAGCCGCAGTTCATTGGAACCACGTACGGATCGTTCTCATCCACCATCGCGACACGGCAAAGCGTGGCACGTCCCAGAATACGGCCGATGACTTCGGTATCGGTCACCTCGCACTCGTTTCTTCGCATCGGTCTCTCGGTCGCTCCCATGGTTCCTCCCTGCCCCCTCAGGGGCACGCGAACAGTATATGAGAAACTCCGCAGCCGTCACGGGCTGCGGAGCTGGAACGGCCTCCGGAACTGGGTCAGGGGTTGAGCCGGTGCACCGTGAGGTTGCCGTTGGTCGTGCTGGCAGACAGCGTGCCGCCGGGCACGCCAAGGTCGCCCCGGATGCTGCGCTTGGACATCGTGGCGTTGTCCAGCGTGATGCCGTCCATCACCAGGCTGCCGTTGGTGGTCGACGCTTCAAGCGTCGCGGGAAGGTCCGGTGTCACCCAGAGGGCAAGGTTGCCGTTGGTCGTGTGAATGTCGACGGAGGTCCCGTCGAGCGCGGCAACCTCGCATTCTATGGTCCCGTTGGTCGTGGTCACGCCGGTGACTGCGGTGACGTTGCGGAGCGTGACGTTCCCGTTGGTCGTGGTGGCGCGCACGGCTCCGTCGACGTTCTCAGCGGTCACACTGCCATTGCTGGAATGCAGCTCCATCGTGCCTTTCACGCCAGTCACCTCTATGGAGCCGTTGGTCGTATTGGCGGTGCGGACCAGCATGGAACGCGGGATGCGGAGCTCGTAGTCGACCGAGACGCGGGCGGGCTCGCGCAGCACGGTCGTCGCGACGGTGAATGGATCTCCCTTCGTGACGTCGATGCGAATCTTGTCGAACTCGGACTTGCCCCAGCTGGTGCGCTTTACGGCGCGGACGACGATGCTGTCTCCGTCCACGGGAACGATGGTGATACTGCCGTTTCGGTTCCGGATGTCGAGGCGCGTCCCTGCGGTCACCGGATACGTCTCGTCGAACGTGTCAGTCGTCGTTCCGATGCCGCCTCCGTCGATCGTGATGCATCCGGGTATGACCAGCGCAATCGTGAGCACCAGGGCGGCAAGCAGGAGAACTGTGCGGTTGAACTTCATCTGTACACCTCTCGCAGGAAATGTCATGTGTCACCTCGTGTACGGGAACATGGCAGCACAGGTTACGTCTTGGCTGGCAGTGCGATGCGGCCGTCGACCCGGAGCCTGCTCGCAGTCGGCGGCGACGCCCTCCTCCGTCCAGCGGCGCGTGGCACCGCAGCTCCAATGCCCGCCGAGCATTTCGTCGTCACCCTCTTGACACCGTGGTCATGTGTATTAGATTAGTAGTACACCGAGACGCTGGAGTAGATGACACAAGCACGAGGACGCTCGACACAAGGAGGCACGACATGTTTTTTGATGACAGGGCCCCCATCTATACACAGATCATGGACCTGGTCAAGAGGAGGATCGCCGTCGGGGAGCTGAGGGTCGGGCAGCAGCTGCCCTCCGTCCGCGACCTCGCCCAGGAGGTCGTCGTCAACCCGAACACGGTGCAGAAGGCGTACCTTGAGCTGGAGCGCGAAGGGTACGTGGCCACACAGCGCGGCCTGGGGACCTTCGTGTCCGGCGACCGCGGCACCGTGGACCTTCTGCGGCAGGGGCTGGCCCGCGATATCGTCGAGACCTATGTTGCGGGCATGCGCTCCCTGGAGTATGACCCGGAGGAGATTGCGGCGATGGCAGCGGAAGCGGCCAGGAAGGAGACGACGTGAGCATGCTCGTACAGATCACCAGCCTCACCAAGCGCTACATCACGACGACGGCGCTGTCCGACGTCACGCTGGAGGTGCCCGAAGGGCACATCGTGGGACTGCTCGGCCCCAACGGCAGTGGCAAGACGACGCTCATGAAGATCCTGGCGGGCCTCGTGTCCCCGACATCCGGGACCGTCCTGGTGGACGGCATCGCACCGGGTGTGGCGACCAAGGCGAAGGTGTCATTCCTGCCGGACGTGAACCACCTCGACCGATGGATGTCGGTGGGCGAGGCCGGCAACTTCTACGCGGACTTCTATGTGGACTTCGACCGGAAGCGGTTCGACGAACTGCTCGCCATCATGCGCCTCTCCGCCAGCCAGAAGGTCGGCTCGCTGTCCAAGGGGATGGTCGAAAAGGCCCGGCTGTCGCTCATCTTCTCACGCAGGGCACGGTTGTACGTGCTGGACGAACCCTTCGGAGGGCTGGACCCCCTTGCGCGGGCCCAGGTTCTGGACGCCCTGGTCACCAACTTCCGCGCTGACTGCTCGATGATCCTGTCGACGCAGATGGTCGCTGACGTCGAGCGCTTCTTCGACGACGTGGTGTTCCTCGACGGGGGCCGTGTGGTCCTGGCGGGGGATGCCGAGGACCTGCGGATGAGGCGAGGCGCATCGATCGAGGAGATCTACAGGGAGGTATACGGACATGTGGAAACTCGTCAGGTATGAGCTGAGGGGCCGCAGGCTCCTGTATACGATTGGACTTATCGTCATGGGAGCTCTGACGCTGTATCAGGCGACGCGCTTCATCGGGATGCAGGAGAACCCCGCGCAGTCGGCTCCCGTCTCGATGGGCGTGCCAATGACCATGGCCTTCTTCTGGGTCCTGTTCTACGCAGCCATGACGGTCATCAACATCGTCACCTACACGCAGGACCTTTACGGCGACACCGGATATCTCGTCTTTGGCTTGCCGCTCCGCGGAGCGGAGGTCCTTGGTTCCCGTATCGTGCTGCTCGTCATCGACACGCTCATGACTCTGCTGGGTGGCATGACCAGCGTCATCGTCCTGGCATGCCTTGCGCCCGGGCTTGCACAGCAGGTGCGGCCGTGGGTCGTCAGGTTCCTGCTGACCGGCGACTACTGGGTGATGTGCCTGGGTGTCCTGGCCGTGATCGTCAGCTTCATGGCGATCATGTTCTTCGGCGTGACCTTCGGCAAGACGCTCACCAACTCGAAGAAGCATCTTGGAAGCGTCTTCTCTGCGTTCGTCGTCATCGTTGTACTGTGGTTGAGTGCTCTGCTGGGGAGTCTGCTCGAGATGCAGCTGATCGAGGGGGTCCACCTCACCCTGAATCCCTGGAGAAACATGCCGTTCCTGGGCGCAGGGACGCAGGCGGTGATCTTCCCGCTGGTCTCTCCGCTGATGTTTGTTGCGCTCGGGCTTCTGGCATTCGCGGTGACGTCCTGGCTCATGGACCGCAAGCTCAACCTGTAGGGGGCGACACAGAACCGGCAGATCTTCGACGCAACAGGGGCCTGCCGGTGCCCGATTTGTGGCGCCACAGTGGTTTGTTCAATACACCAAATGACGTATCATGTAGTTATGAAACGCGCAGTCGATTCAGGCACGACCCAGTCCATACAACCACGCATCCGGTCCATCACATGCGGCCTTACGCCAGCCGAGCGCCTGCCGCCGATGAGCCTGGACCCGATGACATTGCGGATACCTGCTCAGGTCCT
>JAPLGJ010000021.1 GCA_026390215.1 Caldisericota bacterium | reverse complement strand
AAGACTCTCAGGGCTCGTCGCAGGGCGCGCCTTCGAGAGTTCGAGGTTGGCAGCATAGCCGCAGTTGTCACATGCGGCGTAGGCACACTCTCCGTTGTCTGCCTGGACCGTGAACTCGTGCGACGACGAACCGCCGATGGCGCCAGAATCTGCCTGGATAGGGCGGAACGTGAGGCCCACACGGCGGAAAATGTTGTTGTATGCCTCGAACATGAGGGTGTAGTTTGGCTCGATAGAGGCCTCATCGCGATCGAAGCTGTAGGCGTCCATCATCGTGAACTCACGGCTTCGAATGAGGCCATACCTGGGGCGAATCTCGTCCCGATACTTGTTGGTGATGTGGTACAGATTGAACGGCAATTCCTTGTAGGAATGATGCTCACTGCCGACGACAGATGTAACCAGTTCCTCATGCGTCGGCCCCAGGCAGAACGAACGACCCTTCCTGTCAGTCAACTTGAACATCTCGTCGCCGTACAGGTCCCAACGACCGGTCGCCTGCCAGGGTTCAGCGGGCATCAACAAAGGCATCAGGATTTCCTGGGCACCATGGCTGTCCATCTCCTGGCGCACGATTTCCTCAATGCGCTGCTTGACGCGCAGGCCGAGATTGAGATAAGTGTAGATGCCAGAAGCCGATTTGCGAAGCAGGCCGGCGCGAAGCATGAGTTGGCCGCTTATGGTCTCGGCGTCCTGGGGAACTTCACGCAGACGCGGTGCAAAGACTTTGCTCAGATACAAGGTTTCCTCCTGATGGCACAGACGAGCACATACATTATAGATGCAGGGTTGGTTTTGCAAGGGAGTCGATTGCTGCTACTATGAACAGATACGGGGATCGGAAGGGAGCAGACCCTGAACGTTGACGGAAGCAGGGGGAGACGCACAGCGCCAAGGAAGACCAGTGTTCGTCGAGGCCGCCGGGAACGGCAAGCGTGAACTCTGATCGTGTCCAGGCCTGCCCGCAGACATAGTTCGCAGGAGGGGAATCATGTACTTGGTCATCGCAGGAAACATTGGTGCAGGGAAGACGTCACTAGCTCAGATGATCTCGCGTGAGCTTGGCTTTTCTGTCTACTTCGAAGCGTTCGGCGACAACCCGTTCCTGCCCAGCTACTATCAGGATATGCGGCGTTGGGCATTTGCGACGCAGATCAGCTTCTTGGCCCTTCGTTATGAGCAGATTCTGAACCACGTCCTGATGAGCGATGTCCCTGCCATCCTTGACCGTTCCATCTATGAGGATCGTGAGATCTTCGCCAAGGCACTTGTCCGTGACGGACTCCTGTCTCCAGACGAGTGGAATACCTATGACAAGCTGTATCAGCTCATGGTACGTCGGCTTCCCAACCCCAACCTGCTCGTGTATCTTCGCCGGGACGTCCCGACGCTGCTGGCCAACATCCGCAAACGCAATCGTAGCATTGAGAACATCAGCGGGGATTATCTGGAGGGTCTGAACAAGCAGTATGAGGAGTTCTACGGGGGCTGGCATTATCCCAAGGTGGTGTTCGAGGAGGATATTTTCGACCATGCCACAGACGTGTTGCAGCTTATCAAGGGAGCCCTCTAGCGTTGGATTGTCTTCTTTTTCACAAGCCATTGCAATATTGGGGCAGGAGCCTAGAATAGGAAATGGCGTTTTAAAGCCCCATAACGGGACGGCTCTCCATTCTCCCTGAGAGCCAACACCACACGTCACGGAGGCTATTATGGCAGGCGAGAAGAAAAACTGGTTCCAGGTAGCTCAAGACAGAATTCAGATTGCAGGCACGAAGCTCGGTCAGAATCCCGAGATCACGGAGATTCTCCGCAACCCACTGAGGACGCTCAGCGTTTCCATTCCTGTTCGCATGGATGATGGCACCACGAAGGTCTTCCAGGGATTCCGCTGCCAGCACAACGATGCGGTTGGACCGACCAAAGGCGGCATCCGATTCCACCAGGATGAGACTCTCGAGGATGTCAAGGCTCTGGCGACGCTGATGACACTCAAGTGCGCTGTTGTCGGTCTGCCATATGGCGGCGGCAAGGGAGGTATCGTTGTCGATCCCACGAAGTTGTCCACCGGCGAGCTCGAGAGGCTTTCCCGCGGATACATCCGGGCGCTGGGGACGTTTGTCGGCCCCGACCGCGATGTCCCTGCTCCAGATGTCAACACCAATGGCCAGATCATGGCATGGATGATCGATGAGTACAGCAAGCTGACCGGCCACAATACGCCGGCTCTCATGACGGGCAAGCCTCTCATCCTGGGCGGGTCTCTTGGCAGGACTGCCGCGACCGGGCTTGGCGGAGTCTACTGCCTGCGCCTCGCGGCAAAGAAGATGGGCATGAGCCTCAAGGGCGCCACGATCGCCGTTGAGGGTTTTGGCAACGTCGGCTTCTATGCTTCCAGGATCCTTCATGAGGAAGATGGTGCAAAGATCGTTGCCATCACGATGGTCAATGGTGGCGTCTACGACCCCAAGGGTATCGACCCCGATGATCTGAAGGCCTATGAGACCAAGAATGGGACAGTGAAGGGGTACAAGGGGCTCGATAACGTGTCCAACGAGCAACTGCGCGCGCTGGACGTCGACGTCTATATTCCTGCAGCTCTCCAGAACGCCATTTTCAGAGACAACGCAAAGGACGTCAAGGCGAAGATCGTGGTCGAGCTGGCCAATGGCGGCGTCAATCCTGACGCGGACGAGATTCTTGAGAAGAACGGTGTCTTCGTGGTCCCGGACATTCTGGGCAACGCCGGCGGGGTCACCGTCTCCTACTTCGAGTGGGTTCAGAACAACTACGGTTACTACTGGTCGGAGAAGGAAGTCAATGAGAAACTTGATCGTGTCATGACCGAGGCCTTCGACCGCGTCTACAGTATGTACACCAAGCACAAGACAGACAAGGTTACGATGAGGATGGCAGCTGACATGGTCGCAGTCGACCGTGTCGGTGAGGCCGTCAAGATCCGTGGCTGGGTAGGCTAATAGATCGTAGTTCTCTCGGGAGGGTGCGTTCGGCGTGCCCTCCTTGTCTTGCCGGTGCATCCAGGATAAGGGAGGCGGCCTTGCCATTCAGGATTCTTGTGGTCAATCCAGGCTCCACAAGCACCAAGTTGTCCATCTTCGAGGATCGGACTCCTGTCGCGACGGAAACCGTTTCGCACGACGCTGCGACGATCGCTCAATTTGCTTCGCTCATGGACCAGCTGGCAATGCGGCTGGCAATTGTCAAGGATTTCCTCACCCGCCACAGTGCAGCGGTGGCCAGTCTATCGGCCATTGCCTGCAGGGGAGGACTGCTCCGGCCGCTTCCCTCAGGAACGTATCGCGTCAACGAGGCGATGGTGGGTGACCTGCAGGACCCTGCAATGGGTGCACACGCGTCCAATCTGGCTGCGTGCATCGGATTCGAGCTGTCGAGAGAATCGGGTGTTCCGGCATTCATCGTAGACCCTGTCGTCGTCGACGAGCTGGACCCATTGGCGCGTCTCTCGGGCTTGAAGGGGCTCGACCGCGTGAGCATCTTTCATGCACTCAACCAGAAGGCTGTCGCCAGGCAGGCGGCCGCAGACATCGGCAAGACCTATGAAGAGGCTAACCTCATCGTGGTCCACCTCGGAGGAGGAATCTCTATCGGGGCACACCACCTGGGTCGGGTCATCGACGTGAATAACGCGCTCAACGGTGATGGTCCCTTCGCTCCCGAAAGAGCGGGCAGTCTACCAGCCGTCGGGCTTGTCAAGTTGTGCTTCTCAGGCGCATACTCGCAGCCGGAGGTGATGAAACTCCTTGCAGGCAAGGGAGGGCTGGTCAGCCACCTCGGAACGAACGACGCTCGTGCGGTGGAGAAGATGATCGATGATGGTGACGAACACGCCCGTCTGGTGTATACCGCAATGGCGTACACAGTCGCGAAGACCGTCGGGGAAATGGCCACCGTACTGAAGGGAGACGTCGACGCCGTCGTCGTGACGGGAGGTATCGCCCGGTCGGCGTTCCTCATCGACGAGATCACACGGCGTGTCCAGTTCATCGCACCGATCAAGGTCTATCCGGGCGAGGACGAGATGAAGGCCCTGGCGTTGGGCGTCCTGCGTGTGCTGGATGGTTCGATACCCGCCGGAATGTACCCGCCGGAGTAGGCACACAGAGGATGGTCCCGAGTACGGTGGGCGTGCCGGCCCATGCGTGAACTTGCCGATGCGTTCGGTCGACCCCGGGCAGGCCAGTCGATTGTGTTTGCGGGGCCATCCGGATCGGGCAAGACCGAGGTCAGCATCAACCTTGCCCTGTCATTGATCCGGCAGACGGCTCTCCCGGTTACACTATGTGATCTCGACGTCGTCAAGCCCTATTTCCGTCTGCGGGACATGTTGCGACTACTCACCGAGGACGAAGCAAGGAGGCTGGACATCATTGAACCGGAGCGTCGACTCCTTCACGCTGACATCCCGACGTTCCCTCGCAATCTCCATGCCCTGCTGTCTTCTCGAGACACAATAAGGGTGATTGATGTTGGTGGAAACGCCATCGGAGTGGGAGCTGTCGCTCAGTTCCGCGAAACAATTACTGCCAGTGACTACAGGATGTACATCGTGGTGAACACACTGAGACCGGGAATGAACCATGCGGACGGCCTGAAGCGCATGCTGAGCGCCATTCGCTCAAGCGGCCGCCTTGATGTCACCGGACTCGTTGCCAACACAAATCTGCAGGCGGAGACGACTGCGGACGACGTACAGCGCGGCTATGATGCCGTCAAGGCTCTGGGCGACAGTGAAGGGCTGCCCGTCGTCGCCGTGCTTGTGTCGCCAGAGTATGCCAGCCAAGTAGTTCATCGACTCACGCCAGGTGCGGCAGGGCTGGTGTCGATGATTCGTGTGTTCAATCGCATCTTGGATACCGTCGGGTCGCAAACGGAATTCTGAAGCAATGGGAGGTCATCCTTGGAAAGAGTCTCTATCGACGAACAGCGGTGCAAGAGTTGTGGTCTGTGCGTCAGCGTTTGCCCTGTCAAGATCCTGATCATCAGTGACCGGTTGAACGCTCGCGGTTTCAGGCCTGCGCAGTGTATGGCTCAGGAGAAGTGCACCAGTTGCAGTTCGTGTGTGCTGGTCTGCCCTGATGTTGCCATCGAACTGCACAGAGAGGTGAAGGCATGAGCGACAAGGTTCTCATGAAGGGGGCGGAGGCTCTTGCGGAAGGTGCTATCCAGGCGGGATGTCGCTACTACTTTGGCTACCCTATCACGCCACAGAATGAGACGCCCGAGTACATGAGCCGTCGACTCCCGGAGGTTGGTGGCAGATTTGTGCAGGCTGAAAGCGAGGTTGCTTCTATCAACATGGTGTATGGTGCTGCCTGCGCGGGAGTCCGGGTTATGACGTCGTCTTCCAGCCCAGGCATCTCCCTGATGCAGGAAGGCATTTCCTACATCAGCGGTTCCAATGTCCCGTGTGTCATCATGAACGCCATGCGTGGCGGGCCTGGCCTTGGCAACATTGCCCCCGCTCAGGCGGACTACTTCCAGGCGGTCAAGGGCGGTGGCAACGGGGACTACAGGCGCATTGTCCTTGCTCCCTCATCGATTCAGGAAGGCGTGGACCTGCTGGTCGATGCGTTCGAACTGGCAGACAAGTATCGCATGGTGGTCATGATCATTGTTGATGGCCTCATCGCACAGATGATGGAACCCGTCGAGTTCAAGACCAGGATCGATGTTTCGACGCTGAAGACGCCGGAGTGGGCAACGGTCGGGCGACATGGGCGTGACCATGCAAACGTGATTACCAGCCTGACGCTGGATGCTGCCGGACTGGAACAGTGGAATCTCAAACTCCAGGCAAAGTACGCGCAGGTCGAGCGGACCGAAAGTCGCATTGAGGAGTACCAGATGGATGATGCCGACTACGCTATCATCGCATATGGGACGATGGCGCGCATTGCGAAGACGACGGTGCGGATTGCACGTGCCAAGGGGGTCAAGCTCGGGTTGCTGCGTCCGATAACGGTCTGGCCGTTTCCTGCGAAGCAGATCCAGGCATACGTGGGCAAACTGAAGGGGACTCTGACGGTCGAACTTGCGTACAGGCAGCTGTTTGAGGACGTCCGGCTAGCATTGTGCGACAAGATGCCTCTGGGTTGGTATGGGCGGGGCGGCGGAGTCGTACCGGGGCCCCAGGAGATACTCGGAGCATTCGAAGAGCAGTTCGGGAAAGGACGGTAGCGCCATGGCTGAACAGATGAACGTCATCTACGAACGCCCCAGATCTTGGGCAAACAAGGTAACGCACTACTGTCCGGGCTGTACGCACGGCATTGCCCATCGGCTGATCGCCGAATTGGTGGATGAGATGGGACTCCTGGACAAGACCATCGGGGTCTGGCCAGTTGGTTGTTCGGTTCTTGGATATGAGTACTTCTCTTTTGACAGCGTCGAGGCGGCGCATGGCCGTGCTCCAGCCATGGCCACGGGTATCAAAGTCACGAATCCGGACAACTTCGTGTTCGCATACCAGGGAGACGGCGATATTGCGAGCATCGGTATGGCGGAGATCGTCCATGCTGCAGCGCGTGGCTGGCCCATTACGGTCATCTTCATCAACAACGGGAACTACGGTATGACCGGTGGCCAGATGGCCCCGACGACGCTCCTTGGACAGAAGACCACGACGAGTCCTCTTGGCCGTACTTCACAGACCAACGGCTTCCCTATCCGTGTAGCCGAGATGCTCGCCCAGCTCGATGGGCCAGCCTACATCGCGCGCGTCTCCCTTGACTCGCCAGCCAACATCCGGAAGGCGAAGAGTGCCATGCGCAAGGCGTTCAATGCTCAGGTACGCGGCATTGGATTCTCGCTCGTCGAGTGTCTGTCGACCTGTCCGACCAACTGGAGGCTCACGCCGGTTGAGTCAATGGAACGCGTTCGCAAGGAAGTCATGCCCTACTTCCCACTTGGCGAGTTCAAGGTCGCCCCGGGGGTACTGTGATGGAATACAACGTCGTCATCGCAGGATTTGGTGGTCAGGGCGTCATGCTCATAGGCGAACTTCTGGCACACGCAGGCATGGACGAAGGCAAGGAAGTCACCTGGTTGCCCTCGTACGGGCCAGAGCAGCGTGGTGGAACAGCCAACTGTGCCGTCGTCGTCGCGGACGAGCCGATTGCCTCTCCAATCCTGACCGAGCCACAGGCAGCGATCGTTTTCAATCGGCAGTCATTTGACAAGTTTGAACCTGTCCTCGCGAAGGGAGGGTTGCTCGTGTTGGACTCAACCCTGATTGACAGGAAGTCCTCCCGCGTGGACCTGGATTTGGTCTACATTCCTGCGACAGATATCGCGATGGAATTGGGCAACTCGAAATTCACCAACATGGTGCTGCTGGGTGCCTATCTGGGCAAGGTCAACCCCATCAGCATGGCATCTCTTCATGGGGCTCTATCAGTGTTCCTGACGGGCAAGAAGGCTGCTCTCATCGAGGTCAACAAAAGGGCGCTGCAGGCCGGCGTCGACTTCGTCAACAAGGAATAGGGGCGGGGGATGGCAGAACTTCTCGTCAGGAACGCTCGCATTGTCTACCCAGCGACGAGGGGTTTTGTCGTCGACCGGGGATGGCTGCTGGCGCGGGACGGCGTCATTGCTGGTCTGGCCGCGGGGAACGTTCCCGTGGATGTCGCCCGGCCGGTTGCAGGAAGGCAGGAGGTCGATGACGCCGGCATGACGTTGCTCCCGGGGCTGCTCA
>JAPLGJ010000003.1 GCA_026390215.1 Caldisericota bacterium | reverse complement strand
GTCGTCAGGAACACAAGAGCGAGTATAGCCGCAAGGACGTTGCTTACCAGCATACCCGTCCAGATGCCACGCGATCCCATGTGCAGGGCAAACCCAAAACCAATGACAGCGGAACGCGAAGGCCCCAGAGACGTACAAGCTGCATGATCATCGGCGGCGTATTGTGCCCCGAACCCTGGAACGCCGACTGGACTCCGTTGACGATGCCAAAGAACGGAATGGAGGGCAGAAACAGGGACATGAACAGGATGCCTTCGCTGATGATGGCCGGCTGTGTCGGAATGAAGGCCCTGAACAACCATGGCGTGAGACCCCACAGAAGAGCCCCTTCACCTACAAGCATCCCAAACATCAGCGCAGTGCCGGTCCATACGACACTGTTGGCTCGTTTCCGCAGGTCCCCGCCCAACGCGTGACCAACCATCGTCGAGATGGAGAGCGACAGACCATCGATGGCAATGAAACTGATGTTGATGAAGCGGTCACCGATGCCATATGCCGAGAGCGCTACCGTTGCGTTGGGCACACGGCCAATGACACCTGTCAAAACGAGAAACCCGAATGACGTCCCTGAGACACCGATGGAGGCAGGGAGGCCTATCTTGAGAATGCGCCTGTACCAGAACCAGTCCGGTAGAAGGTCGCGCCAGCTCACACGGAGACCATGTCTCCCCTTGAACAGGATGACCAGTGAGATGACTGCGGCGATGGCCTGACAGATGATGGTGGCCACCGCAGCCCCAGCAACCGTCATGCGCGCGAAGGGCCCCCACCCGAAGATCATGAATGGGTCCAGGACAATGTTGATGAGGACGGTCGTCAGGTTCACCAGCATGGGCGTGACTGTGTCCCCGTACGCTGCCATGACCTGGGCGTATGCTACGGCGACGAACTCAAATGGCATCCCTATGAAGATGATACGTGTGTAGATCGTTCCGGCGCGAACGACAGCAGGGTCATCGGTCAGGAGTCTCAACAGCGCAGGTGAGAAGACGACGCCTGTCACCATGATGAACAACCCGAAGACAATCGACAGGGAAAGCGTCTTGGCTGCTGCCGTGTTCGCCTCCTCCTTCCGATGGGCACCCATGTACTGGGACACCAGCGCCAGCCCTCCGGAGTTGAACCCGAAGGCAAATGCCATCAGGAAGAAGATGACCGGACCTGCTATCTGGAGTCCGGCGACCGCAGAGGCATTCTCCGAGGCGGGCAAGTGGCCTACCCAGAACGTATCGGCCATGTTGTACAGGTAGTGCAGCAGGCTGGAAATCATCAACGGCCATGCCAGTTTGAACATGGTCCGGACGATGGGGTCCTCGAGTATTTCTTTTCTTGAGGCAGTCCTTGCCACAGTCTCCTCCAGACGGCGGGCACGAACCCACACCTGCTTCAGATGCCTAGCAGTATACCCTTATTCGTACTACGAACAAGAAACGGCACGGACCCCCTATAACGAAGGGAGGCGCCGTATGGCGCCTCCCGTAGTCAACTCAGTCTCGACCCACGTTAGTGGTTGTAGGGACCGCTCTTGCTGCCCCTGTGATCGCGCGGATCACCGTGCCCACCACTGGGGCGGTGCACTGAACCGGGACTTCCGCTTGGTCTCGAAGCACCAAAACTCCCCCCACGCTTGTCGCCCTGAGGACGCCCGGCTCCGCTTGAAGAACGACCAGGAGCACCAGGACGAGGTCCTCCGCGATGCTCGTTCGGACGAGGACCGCCAGTGCTCTCGGTGCCATCCGGACGGACGAAACGCGGCAGCTCCGTCTTCGCCTTGCCATCCCAGATGCTGTAGGAACCAGTAGCCGCTTTCTCATGGCTCACCGGCTTGATGTCGGGAGCGTAGCGGCTGACAAATTTGCGACGCGGTTCCTCTGTGCCACGAGGCCCTCTGCGATCAGAAGAACCGCTACGCGGCGAAGACTGGAATCTTCGACCATCATTCCCTGGACGCCCCGTTCCCCGACTCGTCCCTGGCGTGCCGTCGAGCCTCGGTCTCTCCGTCCTTGGACGGTCCGACGCAGAACGCTCTGTACGCGGCTTGTCCGATTGCGGGCGGTCGGTACGTGGACGGTCCGACGCAGAACGCTCTGTACGCGGCTTGTCCGATTGCGGGCGGTCGGTACGCGGGCGATCCGATTGCTCACCCTGGGGACGCGGGCGGCTGGCATGCGGCCGGTCGTCTCCGGACCCTGCGCTCTTCGAGAAACTCCTCTGGCCGGCGGCACCATGATGCTCGCCGTGCCACACGTGCCCTTCCTGCCCACGACTATCCGACCGCTCGCGGCGGTCCGGTCGTTCCTGATCGGCTGCGGCCATCGGCGTCGAAGGTGCCCTACGCACTTCATGGCTCTCCTCTTCCGTCCTGCGGCGCCAGTGAGCGTCGTCCTCTCCCTCAGGCGCTATGTCGAACATCCCGAAGCCGTGAGAGTTCTTGCCTCCTAGTCCCGATTCATACAGGAACGACAACAGTCTTGCGTCTCCAGTCAACTGGAAACGTCCTGTATAGCCATGCACGGGCGTGTCCTTGAATGAGATGACGGCCAGATGCGGCGTATGGTCGAGACAACTGATACTGAAACCATCGCTAGGTGCCTTCTCCTGCGTCCAGGCATAGTACTTGCGCACGGCATTATCCAGAACAATCTTGGAGAACAGCGGGTCGTCGGGCGCAAAGTAGTGTGCGGAGTTGCTGTCCTTGCTCTCGCTCTGGTACACGGTGATGGGGCTGATCGTACGGATGCGCCACGTCACCAGCCCGTGGGTGGGGATGGTGACGGGATAGGCGGCACTGACACGTACCGATTGCACGAGGTTCCGCTCGAGGTGAAGGTCATGGGCCTGCTCCAGCCGAGGCGTAAGCGCCTGGATGAACTCGGGGCTGGGCGACGACAGATAGAACCAGACTGGTGACGACATCAACAGCTGATAGTGAACGCGTCCATCTGCTTCAGCTTCTTCCCGCGGGGCGACGTCGATGCGCTCCACCGACTTCGCATAGAGCTGCGAGAAGGTGAAGAGTTTGAAATGGGCTTCTTCCGTTCCCGTCGCAATGCCAGACCACTTGATGTCTTCGGGGATGCACGCATTGACAAGCCCCTGCACGTAGGGATTGTACCCCTGAGGTAAGATGAACTTGCCGAGAGCGCTCTGTGCTTCGATTCTGATACGCATGAAAACCTCCACTCAATTCAGAGAACAGACAACCGGAAAGGTGAGCCACCATGGCCATGATGCGCCCCAACCGCTGGGGTGCTCGTTCGAATGTCCTGCTGTAGATATACTATTATAGGAGTTGTCGGGCACGGTGCAACCACAACTTCAAGAGGATTGGGCACAACCTGCCTGCAGACGCTTGATGACATGTCTGGACCACATATACTCAGCTCATGAGCCTGCACACTCGGATCCAGAAGTCATTCAACGGCCACACTCCGCGTCTTCGGGCATTGGAACTCCTGAAGTACATCGGCCCGGGCTTTCTCGTCACCGTGGGCTTCATTGACCCGGGCAACTGGGCGTCAAATGTTGCTGCAGGATCGCTCTATGGCTACCACCTCCTGTGGATGGTGACACTGTCGACCCTGATGCTCATCCTCCTGCAGCACAACGCCGCTCACCTTGGCATCGTCACGGGTCTCTGCATTGCCGAGGCGGCCACGAAGTACATGCGTCCCCGGTTCACCCGCCTTGTTCT
>JAPLGJ010000145.1 GCA_026390215.1 Caldisericota bacterium | reverse complement strand
CAGGTTGGTGTCCCGGAAAGCGTTCGGGTAGCGCTTCCGGATGACCGCTTCGCCGGGCAGAGGTCGGATACTGGTGTAGAGACTCACACCGGGAGAGCCGGGCCTGAACGAGGTCGCTTCGGGGCCCACGGACACGTGCTGGATGAAGACGGCGGGCAGGTGGTTGTAGCGGAAATGGGCGAGCAGCTTGCGGGCCTGAACGGCTGCTTCGACGGGGCCATCGAGGGGCATGGCGCCGCCCGCGAAGTACTCCCTCTGGATGTCGACGAGCAGGAGAGCAGTCTTCACTGATCAGGTTGCGAATGCACCACTGACGTCGTCACTTGCCAGCTGACCCCAACGGGCATTCGAGGGCGGCGATCTTGTCGAGGCGCGGCTGGTGACGCCCGCCCTGATAGATGGCGTTCAGCCAAGTGACGACGCAGTCGAGTGCAACCTCCTCGGCTGTCGTTCGACCGCCAAGCGCAAGCACGTTGGCGTCGTTGTGCTCTCTGGCCATACGTGCCGTGTAGCCGTCGTGGACCAGCGCACAGCGCACGCCTGCGACCTTGTTGGCCGCGATGCTGGCGCCGATGCCGGTACCGCAGATGACGACGCCGAGTGTTGTGGGGTCGGCTACGACCTTGTGGGCCACTGCGGCTGCGAAGTCGGGATAGTCGACGGCGTGGTCACTGCTGTCGGTGCCCAGGTCCTCGACCTCGTGACCCTTGAGTGTCAAGGCATGGATGAGGAACGACTTGAGGCGAAAACCACCGTGATCAGAGCCAATGACGATCTTCATGTGCTCACCTCGGTCTGAGAAATGGGATGCGAAGAGACAGCAGCGCCAGAAGCAGTCCCAGTGACATGCCTCCGACTACTTCGAACAGGGTATGGCCGATCAGCTCGCTGAAATGCTTGTAGTCGAAGCGGTCCCACAGCTTGAACTCTTCGAAAATGGCGTTCAGGGTCCGCGCATGCCGGCCGACTTCCTGGCGGACGCCCGAGGCGTCGAACATCACGATGCCGCTGAAGATGGTGCAGATGGCAAACAAGGGCGATGCGAAGCCCTCCGAGAATCCCACCATCGCCGTCAGGGCTGTGACGGCGGCAGTGTGAGAGCTGGGGAAGCCGCCGTTGGAGAAGATGAGCTGCCACTTCCATTCGTGATACTCGCCGTAGTGGATGAGTGGCTTGATTCCCTGTGCAACGAAATCGGCGATGATTGCGACAATCAGGATCTTGTTGTCCCAGAGGTTGTTCACGCTCGCCCCTTCGGCTGCCATTGATAATCCACACGAAGAGTATACAGTGATGAGGTAGATTGTAAACGCGCACAAAGGCAGCGGATCGCATCAGTCCTTGCGCCCGCCTACGTTCATGGGAGGATACCTGTGTCAACACTTGCATCGACAACGACTGCGGCTCCGGTTGCCCCGACAAGTACCGGGCCGAGCTTCTTCGTCCTGCTGCTTTCCGGCCTTGCCGTCATGTTCCTGGGCAACCTGCTGGGACGCTTCCTGTCCACGCGTACCGGCCGAACGGTCAGCCGCAAGCTCTACTTCTTCATCACGATTCCCATCATGATTGTCTTCGTCCTGGTCGTGTTCGCGACGGGCCGAAGCTTGTCCGCGGTCGGGCAGTATGCCCTGTTCGCAGCCTATATCCTTGGCTTTTCCATCCTCGGCGGGTTTGTCGAGGCTCCCCCCATGCCGACACGCACCAGGGGACCGTCCAGAGGTGTGAATCCCGGTGACGAGCTCCCACACATGACGACGGGCAGTGACACCGTCGAAGGCGAGGGAAAGGACATCACGCAGGACTCGCCCGTCGACGACAAGACGGAACACCACCGCTAGCCCTTCGGGGTCAACTGGTAGGCGGGCCTGAGAGCAGGTAGTTCTCAACCACCCCGCTCCCTGGAGCGGGGTTTCCTCTGTTACGGGTTCAGCTCCGCTCTCGTCACGTCATGTCGATGAGGTTGCGGATGGTCTGCTCGATAGCGCGCATGGCCGCGTCGCCGACGTGGCCGAGGCGTTCGAGCAGGCGGCCTTTGTCGACCGTGCGCATGTGCGTGGCCTTCGTCTTGGAGTCGTGCTCCGTTCCGCCTTCACCCCTCGGCACGAGGACTTCGAAGATCGGTGTGACCTCGTCCAGTCCCTGCGAGGTCAGCGGGACGACCAGCACGGGCCAGGCGAACGCGTTGTACTCATCGCGAGAGATCACCACGGCAGGGCGCCTCTTCTGGATCTCCTTCCCGCACGTCGGGTCGAAGTTGACCAGCCAGACGTCACCCTTGCGGAGAGGTTCCATCGTCGATCCCCCCGTCCAGTTCCGAGCACAGCGCCCGGTCGGATTCCGACGCCCTCGTGCAGTAGTCCCGTATCTGCGAGGCGGCATCACACTGCTGCAGACGGGCGACGTGTGCCTGCAGAGCCTCTCTGATGAACGCCGACTTGTTGCTGTGCCTGAGGAGCTCGTGGTACAGCTCGTCGGGCAAGGTTACCGTGATCCTTCGCTGTGACATAGGGCCTCCCACTTCTTCTCAACTATCCCACTCATCATGGCGTGATTGCCGACAGCGTCAAATGAACACCCAACGATTTGCGCTGTTGCCTGCATGCGCTACAATGCGGCCAGGCGAGGAGGAATTTGGATGACCGTGAAGCCCGAGGAACGACATACGCCGCTCGTGCCCATCCTGATGCACATCTGTTGCGCGCCGGATGCCACGGTGCCGGTCCCGCGTCTGCGGGCAAAGGGGTATGAGCCGGTCGGGTTCTTCTACGACCCCAACATCCAACCGAAGACCGAGTATGAACTGCGCCTCGAGCAGGCACGCAAACTCGCCTTCATCGAT
>JAPLGJ010000054.1 GCA_026390215.1 Caldisericota bacterium | reverse complement strand
ATACCGCCTGTAAGGAGTCCAGCGATGACAACTGCCAGGACGACCTTGCCTATCGTTTTCCTCATAGCGTTCTCCCTTCTTACGGGGTCACCCCCGGAGTGCAACATCCATGGATGCTGTCACCTCTAGTACGTCGCACCGGGAGGTTTCGTACATCCAGTCCTGTGAAGACCGAGAGTGTCTGTCTCGATACGGATTCCACCGCGCGGACAAGCCCACTTGGATGCACCGCATGGACAAGGAGACGTTCTCGAAACCCTCGAAAACTCTGGCAAGAGCATCGTCAGGCCTGCACACTCCAGTGATGTACGGGGAGGAGCGTGACTGAAGCTGGAAACCGAGATCTATGGAGCACCAAATTCCGCCGTGAACGTGATCGTCTCGCCGGCGCGACCCAGCTGGGAACCCGCCGGTACAACGCTGACCAGCTTGGCGTCAGGAGGTCCGCCACCAGTCACGGTCAGGGTATAGACACCTGGGCGCACGATGATTTCGTAGGGGACCATTGAGGCGGTCCACTGCTGCGCTCCATTCAACCAGAAGGCGAGGCGCCCCGACCAGGCTGTCCCTTTTTGGGTCGCCTGGATACGGACAGTAGTCTCGCCTTCTGGTGCCATGACGCGCCTGACCTGTCCGAAGAACATGGGCAAGACCAGTCCCAACACGACGCAGAACGTCAGGAACACCGGCAGACCGCGCTTCACCTTCGCCAAGTTCTCAGAATCGCGCCAGCCAGAGCGTTCCCGGTCCAGCATGGTCGAGCGCGCCACCTTGTAGTGCGACCTGGCATGATAGCGGGCCCCGTCCGCGCTCCTGGATGGGCGAGGGGCTGCCGCATATGAACTGCGTGACCTGTAGAGTCTCATGGTGTCCCGTCTTAGTAACGTGGCAGGCTATACTGCCAGTCCAACCCGTCTCCCTCCGTCACGCCTCGCGACCAGTCAGCCATGTCACATGTCCGATACAGCTTTCCTCCTGCGCCAGCGTGCGGCGACTCACCGCCTGAACAACGACCGGAACGTCTTGGTGAAGGCGGCCATCCCGAGCATCAGGCCGCCGATCCAAACAATGCCACCGTTCTGCAGCGTCCAGGCCATCGCTTCTGTAGAGGCCTGCGTCTGCAGCCACTGGACAGTCTGGTACAGTTTGAGGCCACAGAGGGCAAAGACTCCAGCACTCAGGAGCGCCCCGACGATGACCGGACCCCATCCCCGTACCATGAGTGCAACAACCCCGCTGGCCAGGCACAGGAGCCCCAGCCCGACGTTCAGCAGATTCAGTGGGTTCCCTTTGCTGATGAAGAAGCCCTCCGCTGCCAGCATGGCGATGCCGCCAAGCACCGCGATGAACCCGCCGCCAAGACGCTTGGCCGACGTGGCGCCGCGAGCGGGCTGAAATCCAGCAGCCGTGGCCGGCTGAGGATACGGAGGAGGACTGCTGGCGTAGGGACTTCTGGGCGCTGCGCCGGGTCCCCCGTATGGCGCCGCCTGCGCTGGCTGGTTTGCCGACGTGACCGGTGGAGACATCGGTGCCGCGCTGTACGGTCCTGCATTGACAGATTGGGGAAGAGGTCCTTGTGTCTGTGGTGTTGGAGCCATCTTCTGGACGTCATCCAACGGGGCCGCCTGCAGCGCCGCGATATCGGCTCCGCAATTTGGGCAATGCTTCGCTTCGGGCGGTAGAGGCTTGCCACATTCGATGCAGAACTTCGCGGGTTCCATCGTCTATCCTCCTGAACAGTCTCGTATTCTCCGTACAGGTTCGACGGTCACACGTCATCCTTGCTGTGGTCAGTATATGAAGTGGACGAAGGGCTTCAAGGATAACGGCAACTCTTGACAGGGCGGAACGCCAGCGCATGCTAGAAGGACTGGCGCGGGAATGACCCGGCTGTGCGAATCACCGTCTCGCCCAACGACAGATGCCCGGTATGGTGTCAGAAAGGACCAAGATGAACAACGACCTCAACTACCAGGGCTCAGATCTTATGCTTGACCGTCTACCTCTTGCCGACGTCGCGAAGGAATTCGGCACACCCGTCTACGTCTACTCGGCCTCCTCGATCCGCAGGCAGGCCGCTCGTCTGATGCGGAGTCTGGGAACAATCGGATCGCTACGCTACGCGGTCAAGGCCAACGCGAACCCTGCGCTCCTTTCCCTCATCTTCAGCATGGGCTTCGGCGCCGACACGGTGAGCCGGGGAGAGATCCAGGCGGCTCTGGACGCCGGCTGTCCTGCAGACCGCATCGTCTTCTCCGGCGTTGGAAAGACACCGGAAGAGCTGGCATTTGCACTGGACCAAGGCATCTTCATCAACGCTGAGAGTGAGGAGGAGTTGGCCGCCATCGCCCGCCTGCAAACGGGCGCCCACGTCGGCATCCGCATCAACCCCGGCGTCGACGCACACACCCATCAGTACGTCACGACCGGTACAGAGGAGACCAAGTTCGGCATCCCGATCGACGCCGCGCCTGACGCGTTCCGACTGGCGATGGACGCCGGGCTTGTTCCCGACACCATCTCCACCCATATTGGCAGCCAGATCACGAGCCTCGAACCCTATCGCAAGTCCCTGGCTCGATTGGTGGAACTCCGTGATTCCCTCATGAGCGACGGTATCCCCGTGAGCGCTCTGGACGTGGGAGGAGGATTCGGCATCACCTACGACGAAGGCGCTGACTTCTCTGTTGAGGACCTGCAGGCTCTCTTGCATCGCGATTTTCCCCAAGGGATACAGCTCTCGTTCGAACCCGGCCGGTACCTAGTGGGACACGCTGGCACGCTGGTGACACGTGTCCTGTACCGAAAACGCCATGCCACGACGTTCGTGGTTGTGGACGCAGGCATGAACGACCTGATTCGTCCTGCGCTGTACCGGGCGCATCATGCGATCCTTCCGGTGACACGCAGAGATTCGGAACCAGTTCTGTGTGACATTGTCGGCCCTGTCTGCGAATCCGCAGACTGCTTCGCCCGGGACGTCCATATGCCGCTTCCTGAGCAGGGAGACCTGCTTGCCATCTGCGACACGGGCGCCTATGGATGGTCCATGAGTTCGACCTACAATAGCCGTCCGCTGCTGCCAGAAGTCCTCGTCGAAGACGGAGAACCAGCGCTCATCCGCGAACACGGGCAGTAGGCGAAGGCTGTCGCGAAGACGGTCAGCTACCTGGGGTTGGAGGGGTCGACGCCAAGCTTGCTGTAGAGCTGATTCCGCGTGATGGGGAGGACGTAGACTTTGACTGATCGACGGCCCCACCTGCATGCGTCGCCAAACGAGTTGAAGAACAGGTCGATACAGTTTCCGTTGATGCTGGTCCCCGTGTCCGCTGCGACCGCGTAGCCGTATCCTTCGATATACAGT
>JAPLGJ010000099.1 GCA_026390215.1 Caldisericota bacterium | reverse complement strand
TCAACCCGCTCAACATCCTTGCCAGGCGCAACGTCGATGCTGAGCGCTTTGTGGGTCTTCAGTCCAGGCGCCGTGACCTGCTGGAACACGCGAAGCGGGAGGAACTGTTCGACACCGCAGAGTTCGAGACAGTCAGGGGCGACATGGGAAAACTGCGCCACCGTGTCGATAAGGAACTGAAGAAACTGGTTTCGGAAACGCAGGTCGTCGCGACCACGCTGACGAAGCTGGCACTGTCGGACGAGCTGATGGAACGCTCATTCGACGTCGTCATCATCGACGAGGCGAGCATGTCACTGGTGCCGTATGACGTTCTGGCCGCCTCGCGGACACAGGGCAAGATCGTCTTCGCAGGAGACTTCATGCAGCTTCCCCCGATTGCGTCGGGCACCACGCCTGCAGTCCGGGAATGGCTCCAGCGGGACATCTACCAGGTGAGGGGCATCACGAAGGCGGTGCGCGCGGGTGAGGACGTCCCCGACATGGCAATGCTGCGCACACAGTACCGCATGCACCCGTCCATCCGTTCGGCCGTGAGTCGGCTGTTCTATCAGGACCGGCTGGACGACGGTGAGCGCATCATCGTCCGCACCAGCTCGATCGCACGCCTGGCTCCGTTCGAGGGACACGCCATGGCGGCTGTGGATACCTCACTGCTGCAGACACGGTGCTACCGGGAGGTCAAGGGCTATTCCCGCCTCAACCTGGTGGAGGCTGTCACCGTGATGACGATCGCCGCCGGCATGCTCTCGCGCTACCCGGACATCAGCATCGGCGTGGTGACGCCCTATGCTGTCCAGGCGCGCCTGCTGGGGACTATGGCGCGCGAACTGGCACTGGACCGGGAACGACTGACGATCTCGACGGTGCACCGCTACCAGGGGTCTGAGGTGGATGTCGTCATCTTCTCGCTGACCGACGGAGAACCGCAGTGGTCCATGTCGACGCTGACACGGGGCAATCTCGAGGACTGGGACGTCGACCCTGCGCCTCGCCTGCTGAACGTTGCGCTCAGCCGGGCGCGTGGCAAGTTCATCCTGGTGGGCGACCTCGACTTCGTGCACGACCGTGGGGCACAGGATTCTGTCCTGAGGCATATCGTCGGCATCATCGAGCAGGAGGGGGCCGTGCGGCGCATCGACCCGAGGGCACTCCTCGACATCAAGGAGTGGTTGCCCAACAACGTCGTGGGAGGCCAGCGGATCATGGTGGGGGAGCGTGCCCGCCATCAGGGCTGGCTGCTCGAACGGGCATGTGCCGCGCGCCACACGGTGACCGCGGGTGTTCCACAGGGTTCCCACGTCTCGCCGCTTATGGCGCTTCTGCTGGCGTCGGTCTCGCCGGACTGCCGTCTGCACTACGCCGACCATGACGGCCTGCGAAAGGCTGCCCGGCACTTCGGCGCGTCCGAGTCGTATCCCGGCGAGGGCGTCCTCGAAAGCTTCATGCAGATCGGTTCCCATCCGCTGCTGCTGGAGGGGACGCTGGAACGTGGCGCTCGCTCGGCATACCTGGCGCTCGACCTTCCTGCGACGAACTGGTTCTTCCTCAAGAATGCGGGGTTCGTGCCCGAGTCCCTGCTTGGGCGCAATCCCGAGGCTGCGAAGGGCAAGGGGCGCAGACGACGTGAACTCGGGGACGACGTGACAGCGCAGGACACTGCCACTGCAACCGCAGCTCATCGCAGTGTGGTTACTGTCCAGCCCGAAGAGACGCCGCTGCCACTCTAGCTTATGGGGTCAAGCGTTACCATTTGCCTTGTGGTAACTTTTGTTGCAGGAGTCAGACGCTTGCCGGGTATTTGTCTGGGGCACGGTCGTTCTCGACGTCGTTCGGACGGATTTGGCGGTAAGGTTGGCTGCTCCCGGAACATCCTGCAATGGTACCACTTACCCGATGGTAACGCTTGACCCCAAAGGGCGGACCCCAAAGAGTGATGAACAGGCACGCACAGGCCTTGGCCATAGTGCGGCAGTTGACAGGGGTCAGTCCTCCGCCACACTGTTAGCGAGAATTCGTTTTCTTCCGGAGGTGCCGATGTTCCTGCTGGTTGCTGTGCTGAACAGTGATGCACATGTACGCAAGGTACTGGAGGGCTTCACCGCCATCGATGTTGGTGGCGCAACGGTCATCGACAGCCGGGGCATGGGTCAGATGCTTGCGGCTGACATCCCCATCGTGGCCAGCATTGCCCGCCTGCTGGGTGGTTCACCGGTACAGGAGAGCAGCAAGATGATCTTCTCGGTCATTAGCAACACGGAAGCCCTGGAGCGCGCCAAGAAGATCGTGCTGGGTGCGGTTGGGGACTTGACCCAGAAGGGCGTCGGCATCATGTTCGTGGTCCCCGTCTCCGAGGCATACGGACTGATCGAACCAGAACCGTTGCGCTCGGACATCCCCTAAGCAGACTTCGCCTCCCGCCAGAGTCGCCTGCTAGGTGGCCGGACGGATACCGACGGCCTGTCGGAGTGACTCGAACTGAGGCAGATCCATGAAGTTGCGGGCTGGAGGACGACGTCGAGAATGCGCGAGCGCAGCAGGTGACATGCCCCTTCGATGCGCTTTCGTTCACCTTCCCCGCCCTCGGCGCAAAACACCTCTATTTCGAGCCGCTCCACGAATTCGACGACTGGATCGACTGCAGATACGGATACGTCGGCAGCCTGGATGAGGGTCGCGAGCGGGATGACATGGTCTACGAGGACGTAGTAGCCAAGCTGAAGAAGTCCTGCCACCGTCAGGCGCGGCTCCATGCCTGCGAACCTGTCTCCGTAGCCGGTTGCCAGCTCACGCTCATAACGAGTGATATTGGCGGCCATCAGGTCGACAGCCTGCTGGGCTGTCAAGGCCTGTTCGTCCGTCGAACCGGCTTCCCCCTCTTCCTGAAGGTCGGCATCAGGAGCAGTGCATTCCAGCACAGAGCCTGTGCGTTCGCGGTACAGATCGACAAGAGTCCGCAGGACGGCGTGCGCGAAAAACCCACTCTCGTCGACGAGATGGCTGGCTGCAGCTCCGGATGCCGCCGATCTTCTGGTGACTTCGGCGTCGACAGCCTTGCGGTCAGGGCCATCCTGTGAAGAGAACCAGAGGGCCACGTCCGGGTAGGCTGCGAGAAACCATGTTGGGAAGCCAGTGGGATGCTGCATCGCCAAGGCCATGTGTGCCGCTGATGGCGTCGGCTGGACACCACGTTCCTCGGCCGACTGTTCCATGAGCGCGGCCACGTTGGCCAGATAGACAGACGGGGCAATACTGTCAGGAATGAAGAACTCGCGGGAGTAATGCTCGAACTGCTCCGCCTGCTGGTCCCCCTTTGGCAGATCTGCGATGCTGTTCTCCCAGATGCGTGTGTTGATGTTCATGACAAGCCTCCCAGTGGACGAGCATGGTGGTCATGCGCTCCATGACTGTTGGTTCATGCTACCGCCCCCGTGCCGGTTTGTCAATCGTGCGATGCACGTCGCAGTGGTGTGTCGCACCCGACGTCATGATGGCGCTTCATTGCACTGTGTTGCTATACTACATGGAGGCACGGTACAAGCGTTGAGTGTCCGGCCGATTTGGAGGTACTGATGGACGACAACAACAGGGCACCCATTGAGATCAGGGGCCTGGACGATATCCTGAAGATCGTTGTGGACCGGGGGGC
>JAPLGJ010000103.1 GCA_026390215.1 Caldisericota bacterium | reverse complement strand
GTCCAGTATCTGGGGGACAGCCTGTTCCTGGGCCCTGGAGATCCCGTTCACCAGGCTCTTCGCCACAAACCCGTTCATGAGCTGGTTCACGGCATTCCCGCTGATCTTGGGCGCGTACACCGCAAACGCGGTGCTCGTGATAGCAAGCACCATGATGACCATCAGCTTGCCGGTCTGCGGCTTGAGATAGCGGACCAGACGCCTCAGCGTGCCCCGGAAGTCCCTGGGCTTCTCCACGGCTCCACGAAAAGCCCCGCCGGGGCCTCCGCCACCCATGGGTCCGCGCATGACGGGCTGTTGTTCTCTCTTGGTGTCGCTCATGCCAGTTCCTCTTCGGAGAGCTGCGAGTAGACGATTTCACGGTAAACGTCGCAGGTATCCATCAGTTCCTTGTGCGTGCCGATACCCGCGACCCTTCCTTCGTCCAGCACGATGATGCGGTCAGCATTCATGATGCTGCCCACCCTCTGGGCGACGATGATGACCGTCGCATCTCGGGTCTCTCCCCTGAGAGCCGTCCGGAGTTTGGCATCCGTCGTAAAGTCGAGCGCCGAGAAGCTGTCGTCGAAGATGTAGATCTCCGGCCTGCGGACGAGGGCACGAGCCATGGCAAGGCGCTGCTTCTGTCCACCTGAAAGGTTCAGGCCGCCTTCCGAAAGCATCGTCGCATATCCATCCGGCATGCTTTCGATGAACTCGGCCGCCTGCGCCACTGTGGCCGCCTGCGCGACATCCACGTCGGTCGCTTCCCTGTTGCCGTAACGGATGTTGTCCGCCACGGTACCCGTGAACAGCACGGCCTTCTGCGGCACAAACCCGATCCTATGCCTGAGGTCCTCCTGCGCAAGCTCCCGCACGTCCACGCCGTCGACCAGCACCTTGCCGCTGTCCACGTCGTAGAACCGCGGAATCAGGCTGACCAGCGTAGACTTGCCGCTGCCAGTGCTGCCGATGATGGCCGTCGTCTCGCCGGGATTCGCCTCAAACGTGATGTTGCTGAGCGCAGGCTCCTCGCCGCCATCGTAGCTGAACGTGACGTCCCTGAATGCCACATGGCCCCTGATTGCTTCGATTTGCCGTGTCTCCGCCGCATCAGCTATCTCAGGCCGTGTCTCGAGCACTGCCACAACCCTGTCGCTTGCCGCCGCACTGCGTGGCAGCTGGATGAACATGACGGTCAACATGAGGAGCGCAACCATGATCTGGAGAGCGTACTGCATGAAGGCAAGCATCGAGCCCAGGCTCAGGTTGCCAGTGTCGACGCGCGCGCTGCCGAACCAGAGAATGGCAACGATGACGACGTTCAACAACATCATCATCAGTGGCATCAGGACCGCCATGATACGATTGACCTTGATGTAGGTCGTGGTGACGTCGGCATTGGCGCGCTCAAAACGAGCCTTTTCATGGTCGATCCGGTTGAACGCCCGCACGACACGGATGCCCGTGATGTTCTCGCGGACGACCCTGGTGATCTTGTCGATCTCTACCTGAACCAGACGGAAGAGCGGCACCACAAGGCTAGTCACGACGACGATCACGACGACGACGAGCGGAAGAGCGACGTACAGGATCCGCGTCAGCTGCGGGTCGGCGGCATAGGCGAGAATCGCGGCGCCGACGCTGGTGAACAGGGCATTCTCGATCATGGTCAGAAACCAGACCGTACTGGTCTGAATCTGGACGATGTCGTTCGTGGTTCTTGTCAGCAGCGTCGACGCGCCGAACTTGTCGAATTCGTGCAGCGAGAAGTTCTCGACGTGGGTGAAGATCTGGTTGCGCACCGTCTTGCCCAACCCTATGGCCGTCCGGGCCGCCATAAGACTGGCAAGGACAGCGCAGACTCCGCCCGCCCCGGCAATCAGCAGCATGTATCCGCCTTCCTTCCAGATGTAGGCGATATCGCCTGTAATGATGCCCTTGTCGACGATGTTCGACATCAGCGTGGGCAGCTCAAGGTTCGCCATGACCTGGAGGTACGTCAGGACCACGGCCCCGACAATCAACAGGAAGAATGGTTTCAGATTCCGATACAGTTTCAACAGACTACGCACGGTGCCACCTCATTGTCAGGTTGTTGCCGGTCATGCAGGCCGGAATATTCGCATGAGTATCTCGGGGTCGGGCATTGCTGCCATGCTCCCGCGCACCTTCAGCGAGGCGAGGCCAAGGATTGCTGCAAAGAATGTCATGACAAGCTCCGCAGGGTCTCCCTGCGCTATCTGGCCCATGTACTGTCCCTGTTCGATCACGTGGACCAGCAGGTCGAACGGTCTCCCCGAACCATGCACGCGCCCCATGACAGGAACAGGATACACACCGCTCGTCATGGCCTCCATCATCAGGACGAAGGAGTAGCCTGCCGATTGCTGCTCCCCAACGCTCTTGAAGATGCGCGCGACCAAGGCCCGCATCTTGTCGATCGGCTCCATGTCGCCGGCGCTCACTTGCTCGATCACGCGCCTCGAGGAATCGACCGCATTCCTGACCAGTTCAGCGTAGATCTCATCCTTCGATTGGAAGTAGTGATACATCAGACCATAGCTGATGTGCGCTTCTGTCGCGATATCGCTCATTTTCGCTGCGGCGAAGCCCTTGTGGATGAAGACCTTCAGGGCAGAGCAAAGGATCTGCTTCTGTCTGTCGTCCTTGATCTGTGTGTTTGCTTCTTCACTGCGAGGCGACATCCGCACGACCCCCTATGATTGACTTGTCAGTCAACGATACATGAGTGTATGCCGTGTCGCGTAAGAAACAGCAGGAAGACTTCACAGTTGGAACATGAGACGTCCTTCCCTCGAAGGCGGGAACCCATGCGTGCAGACAGAACTGGATTCCCGCCGGCCCGGGAATAACGAATTGGTGCTCATGGCCACCGCCCCGTGCACGGCGTCATTCCGCAGAAACGTGTACAATGAGACTATTCAGGACGCATGGAACAAGCAGGCTGGAATTGACTTGGAAGCAAGAACGGACGATTGACAGGAGGCTGCCATGATGAAGGACCTGGTCTGGAAGAACAGGAGCTACCGCAGGTTCTATGAGGATGTTCCCATTGACTGCCCAACGCTGAGGGGACTTGTCGACCTTGCACGACTATCCGCGTCTGCCGCGAACAAGCAGCCTTTGCGGTACATGCTGTCGTACACGAAGGAGAAGAATGCGCTGATCTTCCCGACCCTTGCCTGGGCTGCCTACCTGACGGATTGGAGGGGACCGTCGGCCGGCGAGCGCCCATCAGCGTATATCGTCGTGCTTGCCGACACGGGAGTCTCCACGAACTTCAACTGGGACGCCGGTATCTGTTCCCAGAGCATTCTCCTTGGAGCGGTAGAGCAAGGCCTTGGCGGCTGTATCATTGCTTCGGTCAACAAACCCAATCTCAAGAAGGCACTCGACATCCCCGACCAGTACGAAATCGTATTCGTTCTGGCACTCGGCAAGCCAAAGGAAGAGGTTGTCATCGAGCCTGTTCCCTCGAATGGAGACATCAAGTACTGGAGAGATACCGACGAGACCCATCATGTCCCAAAACGGTCTCTTGAGGACCTGATTATCGGATAGCACGCTCCTTGAAGCTGGAGCTACTCGTCGCCTTTCGTCTCGGCCGGCTCCTGGTCTCCCTTGAATTCCCTGCTCTGCTGGATGAGGTTCTTGACCCAGTCAGGCAGCTTGGCATAGACCGCGTCTTCGCCGTTCTCGATGTCATACAGGACCACGGGGTTGACGGCGTCGGGGACGTTGATGCCCTGGGGGACGCTCATTACGCCTGCTATGTATGCGTATGCCTTTTCGGCGTTCTCGCCGTGGAGGATCGAGAGAAGGCATGGGGTACCCAGCATCGAACCAAGCGCGAACCCATCGCGTTCTTCTTTCGCGGTGACCGGACGGCCAAGCCAGGACTCCAGGTCCTTTCTTAGGCTGGCCTTGTCGTTGAGGCTCAGGGTGTATTTCTTGGAGATGATGGCGGGGCGACCGTCGTCCGTCAGGTCTGCAGGGAGCTCAAACTGAACCATGATCTTGTTCGCCCACCTGCCAAACTTCTCAGAGTACTGCGTCCCCAGGTCGATGACACCGTAACAGCGCGCGACATACGTTCCGGCGGGGATGACACCCTTCTCTCCAGCTTCGTTCTTCGCGATCAGTCCCATGGTGCTCTCCTTTGCCGCTCTGCGGCTTGTCGGCCGAATCGGTGGTTCCAGCGTCAAGTATAGGCGACGGCGCCCGCGCGGCAAGTTGCCTTGGGGTGAGCTGGAGACCAGGGGGCAATTGACAGGTTCGCCTCCTCAGTGAAGGCTGGCTGGCAACGACAGCATGGCAGCTCTGCCGCAATGTTACCACGGGGCCAATGGTAACGCTTGACCCCAGCGAAGTCAAGATACCGTGTTGACGTTTCCAGTTGCGCTCGGAGCGAGAACGCGGTATCATGTCTGCGACATTCCCCTGAGGTGATCGGTGAACACAAGGCGCACGCACAACCATGGAACCAGCAAACTGACGCTCCTGATCGCGGCCCTGGTCGTCATCCTCGTCGCCGTCATCGTCGTCACGGCGTTGCAGGACGCACGCAAGAATGCTCCTGCCACGGGGACGACTCCGGGCGCGAGCACGCCGACCGGACCCGCAACGCTGGGCACCGGGTATGTGGTCCGGCCCTTCAGCGCGAGCGACCTCGGCGGACGCATCATCGACGCCACCTTCTTCGCAAGACAGCGCCTCACCATGGTCAATGTCTGGGGGACCTTCTGCGGCCCCTGCATCCGCGAGATGCCCGACCTGGCCCAGCTCCCCGGTGAGTTCCCTTCCGCTGACTTCGCTATCCTCGGAGTCATCGCGGATACGCCGGATGCGGCGAACGAGGCTACAGCGCGCCAGCTGACCGGCTCGACGGGCGTCACCTATACCAACGTCATCCCGGACCGCTCCATCGCGACCGAGATGCTGGCCGACGTCAGCGTCGTGCCGACAACCTTCTTCGTGGACCGCACGGGCACCGTGGTGGGTGAGGTGCTGACGGGTTCACGCACCAAGGCCCAGTGGATGAGCATCATCCAGGGCGTGCTGACGAACCTTCCCGCCGGGTCGTAGCAGCGTGAGCAGACGGGTCAGGGTCCTGCGGGTCTTCCTGCTCGTCCTCGCCACCCTCGGCATCGTCGCTGGCGCCATGAACGGCGAGGTCCGCACGGTGATCACCAAGGCCATCAACGTATGCCTTGAGTGCATCGGCATCGGGTAGGCGCATGAGTTCGCGCAGGACTGCGTTCCAGGGTGTCACCGCCGTCCTGCAGAACTCGTGGTTCGCCGGGTTCCTGCGCGGCCGCATCTGGCGGGGGTCCAGCAAGGCCGTCTGCGTCCCGGGGCTCAACTGCTACTCGTGTCCGGGCGCATGGGGCTCGTGCCCCATCGGTTCCTTGCAGGCCGTCTTCAACCGCGCCAGCAACCGTATCTCACTGTATGTCGCGGGGCTTATCGGACTCCTCGGCGTCGTGCTGGGGCGCCTCGTGTGCGGTTGGCTGTGTCCCTTCGGCCTCATCCAGGAGTTGTTGTACCGCATCCGTTCGCGCAAGGTGCGTATCGGCCAGACACGCCTGCGCTATGTGAAATACGCTGTCCTGGCCGTCCTGGTCATCCTGATGCCGCTGCTGGTGAGGGATGCATATGGGGTCGGGGACCCCTGGTTCTGCAAGCTGGTCTGTCCCGCAGGGACGCTGGAAGCCGCCCTGCCTCTGATGGCTCTGAACGCATCTTTACGCGATGCGGCCGGCTGGCTGTTTGCGTGGAAGCTCGCCCTGCTGGCCGCCACGATCGCGTCGTCGGTGGTCGTCTACCGGCCCTTCTGTCGCTTCGTGTGCCCACTGGGCGCCATCTATGGACTGTTCAACCGCATCAGTTTCGTCCAGCTGACCTTGAACGAGAATACCTGCACGCACTGTGGGACGTGCGCGGCCGTCTGCAAGATGGGGGTGGACCCGTCAGTGCATCCCACTGACCCGGAGTGCATCCGGTGCAGCGACTGCGTCGCAGTCTGCCCGGTCCATGCCCTGTCCCTGGGCCTGCCCTCTGTCCAGCCTCAGCGGACCACCGTCACCGACTGAGCCATCACTGCTGTGCCTGGAGGCGCAGTGTCTCCACTGCACGCCAGAAGCGCTGAAGGTCCTCAGCATTGACGTCGCCGGCGTGCGCCACGATCAGGCCTGCGCGTCCGATACCTACGTCGATGCCACGCCGCTCCAGCAATGCGGCCAGGTCCTGAGCGTCCACCCCGGTCGGCAGCTTGAGAGCCGTCAGCGTGGAAGCCTCGCGCCCGGGTGACGCCACGACGCCAAACCCGTGGAGGACGGCCTGCTCCCGGAAGCTCCGGGCGATCCCATCGCACCGCGCAAACCGGGCCGGCAGCCCCTCTGCGTAGATACCGCGCAGGGCGGAACGGAGGGCAAAGACAAGACTCGGAGGCACCTCGGCGCCCATCGGCGAGGACCACCGGGACAGTTCGATGTAGAGCGGCGCGGCTGCGTCACGCCGCACCTTGCGCTCGCTCAGGCGGCTGCTCACTGCTGCCAGCACGAGTCCCGAGCACCCGCCCAGCGCCGAGGCGCTGTCCGTGAACACGATGTCGGCGTGCCACTCGTCCATGCGCTGCGGCATGCACCCGGTGGCCCAA
>JAPLGJ010000075.1 GCA_026390215.1 Caldisericota bacterium | reverse complement strand
TGACCTTCACGTCATCCCAGACCTACGACCTCATCGTCCGGCAGGGCGGCAGGACGCTTGTCCGGTGGTCGACCGGCAAGATGTTCGCAGACGTCATGAGTACCCGTACGGTCATGATGGGCGAGACCATGGAGCTCAAGGGCTCATGGCAGCTGCCCACGGAGCTTGCGCTAGACACATATGACTTGGAGTTCGTGCTGACCAGCACGACTACCGAACCGACAGGCGCCAAGACACAGTTTGCGGTCGGCAAGGCAAGCATGGCAGACCTGGGCGTCAGCTTCACGACGGACAAGCTTATCTACCGTGTGGGGACGACCATCACGGTCAAGTACACGATCACCAACCTGACTGACAAGCCAGTCGTTCTCACCTTCCCCTCCTCACAGCAGTATGACTGGACCGTTACGGACGCCGAGGGTAACCTCGTGTACCAGTGGATGGCCAACAAGAAATTCGCGGCGGGCGTCACCCAGCTCACAATCCCCGTTGGGACCAGCGACGACTTCGAGAGCTCCTGGCTCATTCCACCGGACCTCAAGCCCAATGGCTTCTACGTTCATTTCACGGTGCTGGACGACGGCCTCGGCGTTCTGAAGACGCAGCGAGCTGCCGTCCTCATGGGCAGCACGCCCCCTTCGAACTAACACAGACGCGCCCCCTCACACGAGGGGCTCTCGCCGCAACACGGTCGCCAGAGATGTTACAGCAAGTACGACTGTCCCCTGTTACAAGGCGGCCCCCTCGACGACTGGGCCGGTGAACTGGCTGTTGTAGAGGTGGGCGTAGAAGCCGCCCTTGGCGAGCAGCTCCTGGTGGCTGCCCTGTTCCACGATCGAACCATGGTCCATGACCAGGATGTGGTGCGCGTCTCTGATGGTCGAGAGACGGTGGGCAATGACGAAACTGGTCCTGCCGGTCATCAGGCGTGCCATTGCCTTCTGGATGCGCACTTCTGTTCGGGTGTCGACGCTGCTTGTGGCCTCATCGAGGATCAGGACGGCGGGATTTGCCAGGACCACGCGGGCGATGGTCAGCAGCTGCTTCTGTCCGGCCGAGATGTTGGAGGCCTCTTCGTTGAGGACGGTGTCGTAGCCTTCGGGCAGACTCCGGATGAAGTGATCGGCGTGCGCTGCCTTGGCGGCAGCCACGATCTCCTCCTCGGTAGCGTCGTCGCGCCCGTAGGCAATGTTCTCGCGGATGGTGCCGTTGAACAGCCACGTGTCCTGCAGGACCATGCCGAACATGGTGCGCAGGCTGCCCCGGCGCATCGTCCGGATGTCGACGCCGTCGAACGTGATGGCACCGTCCTGAATGTCATAGAACCGCATAAGAAGATTGACGAGTGTCGTCTTGCCCGCTCCGGTCGGTCCGACGATCGCGACGGTGTCGCCTTGCTTGACGTCGAGGTTCATGTCCCCGATCAGGGGTTCGGTCGCGCGGTAGCTGAAGTCGACATGGTCGAACCTGATGGCACCGCGCGGCTGGGCGATGACGACCGCATTCTCGGCATCCACCTGTTCCTCGGGCTCGTCGAGAACGCCAAAGACGCGCTCGGCGCAAGCCATGGTGGACTGGATGACGTTTGCGATACTGGCTGTCTGCACGATCGGCATCGAGAACTGTCTCGAATACTGGATGAACGCAGTCATGTCGCCAAGGTTGAGCAGGTTCCTGGTGACGAAGACACCACCGAAGACCGCGATGAAGACATACCCAAGATTGCTGATGAAGTTCATCATGGGGAACAGGATGCCTGACATGAACTGGGCTTTCCACCCAGCCTCGTACAGGTCATTGTTGACCGCCTTGAACGTGGCGATCGACTCCTGCTCGTGGCCAAACGCCTTGACGACGTTGTGGCCGGTGTACATCTCCTCCACATGGCTGCTCAGACGGCCAAGGTGCACCTGCTGTGCGGTGTAGAACTTCTGCGATTTCCGTGCGATGAGTGATGTCGTAAGAATATAGAGCGGCAGCGTGGCAAGCGCAACCAGTGTCAGCTTCCCGCTGATCGTGAGCATCATGTAGATGTAGCCAAGGATCTGAAACGCAGACACGATAAGTTGGGTGATGCTCTGCTGAAGCGTCGTGGAAATCGTGTCCATGTCGTTGGTCATGCGGCTCAGAATCTCGCCGTTCGAATGACTGTCATAGTACTGGAGGGGCAGTGCCGCCAGCTTGTTGTCCAGTTCCCTGCGCATGGCATAAGTGGTCTTCTGGGCGACGTCCGACATGATGTACTGCATGGCGAATGTCAGCAGTGCGCTGAGGACATAGAGGAACAGCAGGTAGAGCAGGGTCTTGCCAATCGCTGCTAGCGGGATGGTACCGCCGTTGGCCCTGATATCCGCGATGCCCTTGTCCAGGTTTGTCTGTGAGACATCGATGGTCTTCTCCTGGCCGGTCATCGGCAGGACGTTGCCGAGCTCGATGATGGTCTGGACCGTGTCGGCTTTCACGTCGTTGTCGGTGATACTGCTGACGACAGGCAGTGCGACGAACGCACGCATTGCCGTGAGTTGCTCCGGCGTCAGCTTCGCGGCGTCGAGGAAACTCTTCTCCACCGCGCTCTTCACAGTGTCCACAACCTTAGCCTGGGCGTCGGCAAGTGCTCCAGTGTATCCTGGTATCCTCTCCAGCGGCACGCCCGGGAACTTCGCTGCAAACTGCTGATCGACCTGTTGTTTGGCAACCGCCTGGGCCTGCCGGACGGCACCATCCTGGGCAATCTGCATCTTCTGCAGGACGTCCAGTATCTGCGGGACAGCTTGTTCCTGGGCCGTGGAGATCCCGTTCACCAGGCTCTTCGCCACAAACCCGTTCATGAGCTGGTTCACGGCATTCCCGCTGATCTTGGGCGCGTACACCGCAAACGCGGTGCTCGTGATGGCAAGCACGATGACAACCATCAGCTTGCCGGTCTGCGGCTTGAGATAGCGGACCAGACGCCTCAGCGTGCCCCGGAAGTCCCTGGGCTTCTCCACGGCTCCACGAAAAGCCCCGCCGGGGCCTCCGCC
>JAPLGJ010000066.1 GCA_026390215.1 Caldisericota bacterium | reverse complement strand
GCTGAGCATCAGGGCTGCCGCCAGGTTCGTGTCCTTCACCTGCAGGCTCCCTTCGGACACGCCGCGTTCCAGCACCTGCCGGAAGAACCCCTGGTATCTGCGAATCATGTCGATGGTGTTGCGTGCCACCTCGGGATCTGCCTTGGACTTGGCCCAGAACTCGAGCAGGATGCTCCACTTGCTGCCAGCCACGTGGTAAATCTCGTTCACTCCTGCTGCCATCGCCGCAACCTGCAGGGGCACTGATTCACTGCCGGTCTGCGCCGAACCGAACTGCCGGTCGAGCTCTGTCAGCCACGCATTGAGCAGGGCAACAAACACGGACCCCTTGCTGGGAAAATGATGATAGAAGGCACCCTTGCTCACACCGGCGGCGCGACAGATGCTGTCGACGCTCGTCACGTCGTAGCCGTGGTCGGCAAAACTCAGTTCGGCGGCCGCGAGGATGCGGCTTCGTGTCTCTTGCGAACGTTCTTCCTGTTTCATAACAACCCCCAACGGTTCGACCTTACACAAACCGACCAGTTGGTCTTATTATCACCGAGCAGGGCACGCGGTCAAGCCCGATGATGGAGACGCTGTTCACACGTGTAGTCGGTTCCGCTGAGAGAATCCTCAGTGCGGGCGCAGGAAAAGGTACCAGCCGGCGACGACCACGATCTGGACGACGACGATCAGCCAGAACCGTTCCAGGAAGCTCTCTTTGCTGGTCTTGTGGTGAAATAGCCGCATGCCTGCGATCGCTCCGATGGTACCGCCGGCAAACGCCAGTGTCAGCAGGACCTTCTCCGGTACACGGGTTGCTCCAGTCCCTGCAATCAGCTTGTCATAGCCGTACGTGAAGAATGTGGTGCACGTAACGGAAAGCAGCCAGGACTGCACCCAGTCGAGTGCCGGCAGATACTTGTGGAGAAGTAATGCACCTGCCAACACAGGCATGAAAGATATGAACCCAGCTGTGAGCAGTGTCCGGGAGGAAGCACGGTTTGGGCGTCGGTCCTGGTTCATGTGGGCTCTCCTTCCTCACGTGCAAGTTCGACCTGCGTCATGGCGAATTCGACTGCGTGGTGCAAAGAAAACAGGCGGCTCTGTGCAGAGCCCACGTAGCCGACGCTCACTACGCACTCCTGCTCGAAGAGGCGCCCGAAACCGGCGAACCGTTCCTCGTGAAACACGATGTCCCTATACGTTACCCACTCCCGCTGTCCATCAACTATGACCGCTGCACCCTCGGAGAGTTCCTTCGCGCTGTCAGAGCGGTACTCTGCCAGATGGAAGCAGGTGTTGTGTTCATAGCCAACCCCAATCAACGCCGTTTCGGCGTCGAGGTCATACAGGCGACCAGCGGCGAATGCTCGCCCAGGCAGTATTCCAGCTCGTGGTTGTTGACGACTGCGTGCGCGTTACCTCCCCAGGCCGCGGGGTCTGTATTGGAGCCACTCATGGCCGGCATGACGATAGTCCCTGTGGCGTGATAACGTCCATCAATGCCTGTATGACGGCGATGGGACCGCCGCAGACCCAACCCAGCGACCTCAAGGACACGTGCACCAGGACCGACATACCCGCGACCATTCCCATCTTCCGCATGTCGTGCGCCAGACTCTCACGCGTGCGAGGCTCGGTGCACCGCGCTATCGCCTCTTGTTCGGTCGCCATGTTCACACTCCTCCGACATGTTCAACAACGATTCCATGATATGAAGAACCCCGTCGCGTACAACTCGACGGGGAACTCGCCAGCATCTTCATGGCAGGGAGATGACGCCGTGAACAGCAACGGGTTTCAGGCAGCGCTATCCACCAGGACGAAGCTTCCCCCCGTTGCTGACGCAAGGGAGAGAGCGTTGGCCTCTCCAATCACCCGTCCCTGGTCTCCCTGCTCCAAGAGGGTTCCGTTCAGTGAAATTGACCCGGACGTCACGTACATCAGGACACACCGGTCGCCCGTGATGGGGTATTCAAGCGCAAAGGCTGGAGAGAACGTCGACAGCGAGATGGAGGCGTCGGCATGCATCGTCACTGCACCGGGCTGCCCCCTGCCCGAGGCCACCGTCAGCAACTGGTCCTGCCGCGACGCGTGCGTGAAGTCTTTCTGTTCGTGCGATGGCGCCAGCCCGGGTTTGTCTGGAAAGATCCAGACCTGGTAGTACCGGGCTGGGTCGCTCGACTGATTCCTCTCCGCGTGTCGTGTCCCCGTGCCGGCAGATATCCTGTGTACCTCACCTGCGTGGACAACTGTGCGCTCCCCGGCATCATCAGTGATGGTCAGCTGCCCCACCAGCATGATCGTGACGAGCTCCAGTTCTTCGTGGGGATGCATTCCGAAGCCTTCCCCGGGCTGGATCAGGTCGTCATTGAAGACGCGCAACTTGCCCAGGCGCACGTTACCCGGCACATACCACTCACCGTATGAGAACAGCCAGTAGGCTTGGATCCATGACAGATCGACGAAATGACGTTCGTGTGCCGGTATGCGGGTGACCATGACAGACCCCCTTGTGACAACCGTACCGAACTTGCAGCGCCCGACTCGAACCACCAGGATTTGCCTTGTCCGACCCTGATGCCAACGACGGGCATTTGTCTTATGCGTTCATCTGTCTCAGGTATAGGGGAATCACACCCTGAGTCAAGCGCGTAGTCGAGATGCGCACAACTCCGCAGTGGCCTTCTTCAGGTCTGGCGGGAAGCCTTCTTCTTTCTCCTGCCGGCCACTTTGTAGCGTAGCCATACCAAGCCCTCGCCAATGGTCTCGGCACTGACAAGCGTGAGGGGGATAACTCCTTCGAGAGACGCCAGGTCCGGCGCGCGGAACAGGGAGCGCTGTGACGTTCCGCCGACCAGTGCAGGATGCACGAGGATGCTGACCTCATCGACGAGTCCGGCCCGAAGCAACACGCCGTTCAGAATACCGCCTGAATCAACGCGCACAGTCTGGATGCCGTAGCGTGCGTTCAACTCCTCCAGTGCGGCTGTCATGTCGACCTTCTCGCGTCCGGCAACGATGCAGTCGACCCCTGCCTCAGCCAGATACTGCAGATACTCGTCTGGTGTGCTGTCTGAACAGATCGCTACGCCTCCTCGCCAGTAGGGCATCGCCAGCCACGTCTTCCAGCAGCGGACACGTCCTCGGCTGTCGACGATCGCCAGCAGTGGTCGCGTGTCGGTCGGGAGGGCGACCTGCGACTCCCAGGGACCCTTGTCGCGAGCCGCCGATTCAGGAGCCGCCAGGACCGTCCCTGAACCCACCAGCGTGCACTCCTCGTGCCATCTCCCCGCGAGGTCGTAGAGAACCCCGACGTCGGCTTCAAACCAGTCGATACGTCCATCCGCGCTCACTGCATTGTGTATGACGACCCGTGGCAACATGTGGCACCCCCTTTCTCCTGACTGCATCATACAGCAGGTGATGAAAGGGGTCAACGTGACGAGCAAATGAAGGCATTGAAACCCACCAGCGTCAACTCTCAGTGACCCGAAGGTTCCCTCGCCGTTCAGCTGATGGATTCCGGCCGCACGGGAATGACAAATCACGCGATCGAGTGATGCGTCGCTGGAACCCCGTTCTCGCGACCCAACGAACCCGGGAGCGCACTCTGAGCGAACAAGACTATCATGATACTATGGACTTGCAGAAATGGGCGATATCGGTGGTGCAGGATGGCGACACCTGTTGGCTGGTAGTGGTCGGAGGTGACATCTCCCCCTCGATCAGTGCCCGCGTCCATGCGCTGGGGGGCGCCGTGGAGGCGTTGCATCCTGCCTGGCTGGTGGAGACAGTGCCCGGATACTGCACACTGGGATTGATCGTTCAGCCACTGCAGGTCTCACTGGAAGAGGTCCAGGAACTGGTGTCCAGAGCCGTACGAAACGTCGCGGCTACCACGCCCGTCGAGACGAGGACCGTTTCGATCCCGGTCTGCTACGGCGGCGCCTACGGCCCAGACATGGACATCGTCTGCCGGCATGCGGGACTGAGCGACAAGGAGGTCGCGCAGCGACACGCTTCGGCCGGCTACCAGTGCTCCATGCTGGGGTTCTTGCCCGGCTTCCCTTACCTCATGGGCCTCGATCCACAGCTGGCAACGCCGCGGCTTGCAGCGCCGCGAACCGTCGTTCCGGAAGGCAGTGTGGGCATAGCGGGCGCGCAGACGGGCGTATACCCGGTGTCCAGCCCGGGAGGCTGGAACATCATCGGCCGCACGCCTCTTGTCTTGTTCGACCCCTCGCGTGAACAGCCTTCGCTGGTGCAAGCCGGAGACACTGTTCGCTTTTGTCCTATCAGCGTCGAGGAATTTGAAGAGAAGCACTCACATGAATTCACACATTATCCACAGATATGTGATGTTCTTGAGCGCGACGTTGGTGAGTGTGAGGTGCTTGAGCCTGGTCCGTTGACAACCGTTCAGGACGGCGGCCGCTGGGGCCTGCAGCATCTGGGGGTTCCCGTGTCAGGGGCCATGGACCGGCAGGCACTGGCGCTCGGGAACGTTCTGGTTGGAAACGAGGAAGGGGCTGCGGCACTGGAAATAACGCTATCTGGTCCCCTCCTGGCGTTCATGACAGACACACTGGTGGCCATGACGGGTGTGGACATGGGCCTGCAGGTTGACGGGTACGATGTCCCGGCGTGGACCGCGATCCTGGTACGGAGGGGAAGCGTCCTCTCCATGACTGGTTTCACCGGAGCCGGGTGCCGCGCCTGGCTATGCGTCGCGGGCGGCATCGACGTTCCGGACGTCATGGGCAGCCGTTCGACGTTGCTGCGGTCTGCCTTCGGGGGATTCCAGGGACGAGCACTGCGCACGGGAGACCGTCTGTCTCTGCATCGTCTGGCAAGTGAGGCAAGACGTCTCGAGGGGTTTTCCTGTCCGGTTGCGCTGTGGCCGTCGTATGTCATGGACACAACGGTTCCGGTCCTTCCGGGTCCAAACGCCGACGCGCTGACATCCGGCGCACGACAGGCTTTCCTGGACACAACGTGGACGGTGAGCAACGACAGCGACCGCATGGGATGCCGGCTGGAGGGGCCACGACTGGACCTGGAAGGCAGTGCTGACGTCATCTCGGAGGTCGTCCCTGAGGGAGCTGTCGAAGTGACAGGCTCGGGTCTGCCCATGATCATGCTGGCGGACCACCAGACAACCGGAGGATATGTCAAACCGTTCATCGTCGCCTCGGCGGCACTCGGATGGCTGGCGCAGCGTCAACAGTGTGACAGCGTCCGCTTTCGCATGTGCACCCTCGACGACGCACGGGACATGTTGGAGAGGCAGTCATCCGCTAGGAAGGAATTGATCCGCCTGCGGGTCCTCTGGCGCCAGTGCCGCGTGGGTGGTACACTGCATGTGAACGGCGTACGGCATGTGGTCGAGTGGCAGGACGTGACTCCTCTGGAGGTGGACCATGGGCATGGCAGTTGACCTCAACAGCGACGTAGGCGAGAGTTTCGGAGTGTGGACACTCGGCGATGACGCCCATGTCCTGGACCATGTCACCAGTGCCAATGTCGCCTGCGGCTTTCACGCAGGGGACCCACAGGTTATGCTGGCAACGGTGAAAGCGGCGCATCATCGCAGCGTCGCCGTTGGAGCACACCCGGGGTTTCCGGACCTGGTCGGATTCGGACGCCGCGCCTTGACGTGTATCCCCGATGAAGTCTATGCCTTCTGCCTGTACCAGATTGGAGCGTTGGCGGCTCTCTGCCGTTCCGAAGGAGTTCCGTTGTGCCATGTCAAGGCGCACGGAGCGTTGTACAACCAGTCGGCCAGGGACCTGGACCTCGCCCGCGCCCTTGCGCGAGCGACCCGGGACGCAGCCCCTTCCCTTATCCTGCTTGGACTGCCTCGCTCACAGCACGAGGCTGCTGCCCATGAAATGGGTGTCCCTTTTGCGGCTGAGGCTTTTGCTGACCGCGCCTACCAAGCGGATGGTTCGCTGGTCGCTCGCTCCCATGAAGGCTCCATCCTCGTCGACCCCGAGGCTATTGCCACTCGTGTCATCAGGATGGTCACCGAAGGGTCTGTCGAGACAGTGCAGGGCGAGGTTGTTGCAATACACGCCGATTCCATCTGCGTTCACGGGGACAATCCAGCTGCGTGCCGCATCCTGGAGACCGTCCGCCGGGCGCTGGATGCCGCTGGCCTGCACGTCAGCCCTTTGCGGGAAGTGCTCA
>JAPLGJ010000006.1 GCA_026390215.1 Caldisericota bacterium | reverse complement strand
CACGGGACTGGGCGAGCGGTTGCGGGACAAGATCGGCACGTACAGCAAAGGCATGACGCGTAAGTTGCTGCTGTCACGGGCCGTCATGACGCGCCCAAAACTGGCCATCATCGACGAACCGACAAGCGGTCTCGACGTGGTCGCTGCCATCGACATTCGTGAGTCGATTCGCAGGACAGCGGCCGAAGGCATGGCGGTGCTGCTGTCCAGTCACAACATGCTTGAGATAGAGTACCTGTCAGACCGTGTGGCCATCATCGACAAGGGCACGATCCATGATGTGGGAACACCCCAGGGGCTCAAGGACAAATATAGCAAGGCAAACCTCGAAGAGGTCTTCGTTCAGGTGGTGAGGCAATGAGGAGATTCTTCGTTATTCTGAAGAAGGAACTGAAGGAGATGCTGACGTGGCAGACGCTGGTCCCTATCCTGGTGGTCATGGTAATCTACAGCTTCCTGGGTAGGGTCATCAATCAGGAGCAGAAGAAGCAGGCCGCCCCTCAGCCCATCACGGTCGTAGACCTCGACCGCAGTGAGACCTCAGAGATGCTCGCCGGCATCCTCACGAACGCGAACTTCACGGTCACGACCGTCAGTGGGGGTGTAGTCGACGACATCGTTCGCAAGGTCGCGCTGGAGAAAGGAGCTGCCGTTCTTGTCATTCCTCAGGGATTCGAGGCCGGCATCCTGGCGCAGCATCCTCAGAAGGTGCAGACGTACACGATGATGCGCAATTTCTCGATGATGGGCATCGAGGGTACGTTCAAAATGGACGCTGCGCTGAGCGCAATGAATGGATACATTGGTGACATGTACATCAAGTCCGGCGCTCCTGGACTGGATCCCGCCATTGTCAAGCACGCCATCAGCGCACAGTCATTCATCACGGTGGGGACGACGTCGGCGGAAGCGAACCCCCAGGAGATTGTTGGCGTCGTCATGCAGCAGACCTTGATCATCCCGATCGTCCTCTTCCTGGTGATCATCATGGCTGCCCAGATGATTGCCGCCTCGATTGCGGGGGAGAAGGAGAACAAGACGCTCGAGACGCTTCTTTCCACGCCCGTCGGACGTGGCGCCCTGGTCACAGCCAAGATGATGGCCTCGGGCATCGTCGCGCTGGTTTCCTCCGCGGCGTACATGGTTGGTATGAAGAGCTACATGGGCAGTCTCATCGGCGGCACGAGCGGCACGTCTGCAGCTGCCGGACAGGCAATCCAGAAGCTGGGCTTGGCGCTCGATCTGCGAGGCTACGTTCTTCTCGGTCTGAGCGTGTTCGCTGGCATCATGGTGGCGCTTTCCATCGCTGTCATCCTGGGGGCGTTCGCCGAAGACCTCAAGAGTGTGCAGATTATCATCATGCCGCTCATGATGGTGGTTCTGTTGCCGTACGTCATAACCATGTTCGTCGACATCAACACAGCATCGCCTCTCCTGAAATGGCTCATCTATGCGATCCCATTCTCGCACCCGTTCCTGGCGGCTCAGTCTATCTTTGCTCACAACTTCGTCATTGTCATTGCAGGCATCATCTACGAGTTCGTCCTGTTCTTCGTTCTGGCCGTGGTCGCGGCTCGTATCTTCTCGACCGACCGCATCCTGACCATGAAACTGAACACGGCAGCCCGCGGGTCAGGTCTGGGTAACTGGCCCATCCTTCGCCTGGTTCAGAGCTTGTTCATTCGCCGCAAGTAGCAGTCTGCTTCTGCTCTACTGAGAACCCCCGACCGTGAGGTCGGGGGTTCTTTTCATGAAGGCTGGAGCGATTGAACGAAGTTCAAACTCGTTGTGTGCGCACCTGCGTGATGAATTGTTCGATGGAGGCCGCAATCTTCTCGCGGTCATAGTCGATCGTGGCGCAGTGATAGGAGCGCTCAAGAGTGACGATGCTCTTGAAGCGGCTGTTGACGTGTTCGTGAATGTACTCCGCATTGCGCGGCGGGACGACGTGGTCTTGCGTGGAGCGGAAGGACAGGAGTGGCTGGGTGATCATGCCGAGGTCGTCACGGACGTCCCGCATAAGGCGTTCGAACTGATAAATGGCTTCCAGAGAGTTGAAGCCGAGATCCGGGAGCATGGCGTCCTGATCGGCGACATCCGGAGGTCCCTTGGGCTGATTCCTTTGAAAGTGCCGAAGGATTGGGACCAGTTTCATCTTGGGGTTGTCCACATATACGGGCGCGTTGATGGTGATGAGTCCCGCGATGTCGGGTCGGTGTTCTCCCAGGTAGAGCGTGAGGGTTCCACCCATCGACAGTCCAGCCACGAATACGGTCTTGCCCATCGAGGCCGCTTCATTGAGTCCGGCGAGGGCGTCATTCTGCCAGGACTCCGACGTCGCGAGTTCCAGTTCCTTCCACGTCTTGCCATGGCCCGTGAGAAGCGGGGCAACGACGGAAATGTTGCGTGCAGACAGGTAATCCGCGAGGAACCAGAGGTCGCGAGCAGGTGCTCCGGTCAGGCCGTGCAACAGCAGGCAAGCTGTGTCTGATCCGGCCTGGTGCCGGATCGGAGCTGCCGAGGCCTCGTCAAACGGCAGGGCCATTATCGGACGAGGCAGCCGGTTTGTCTTCAGGGTGCATGAAGAGCATGCAGACCGCCGCAAGCACGAAGAAGATACCCGCGTATGGGAACATGACCGACATTGTACCGCCTGCGAGGTCAGCGATGCGCCCGACAAGTGGAGGGCTGACGATGCTGGCCGCCTGGGAGAAGAAATAGTAGACACCGGTCAGCGCACCGACCATCTCCAGATTCCCCATGTCCAGAACGGTCGGCAGCGAGTTGATGTTGACAAGAGCCCAGGACAAGCCACCCATGACGAAGATGGCCAAGCCCGCGGTCGTGGCGATACCGAAGGCCAGCAGGAGGACCATGACGATGACGCCTGCAAGCCCGATGAGAATCGTCGTTTTGCGGCCCAGTCGTCTACCGATGAAGCCGGCCGGAATCGATAGAAGCATGAAGGCCAGAGAGAACACGCCCAGGTTGAACTTGGCGCTTGCCTCGGACGATTGACGGACTGCAGTCAGCTCAGCAATCTGGGCTGCATCGGTGGGCGTCGCCGTACCAAGTCTGGCGATGACTACGCGGACTGCGGGGCTCTCGGCATGCATATATGTCGGGTAGTACGTCTCGATGGCGTTGAACGCGATGAACCAGAAGAAGATGGCCAGGCAGATGAGCAGGAGACTGCGGTACTTCGGCGTCCACATCCTGCGGAGCAGGGAGAAATCAGCATGCTCCGACTGAGGAGTCTTGCGTTCAAGAGAGTCACGCGTCTCCTTGATCGACAGAAACATGATGACGGCAGCCACCAGGACCGATGCGCCTGCAATGGCAAACCCCAGCGGTCTGTTGGTCGTCGAGATCTTACCGACCAGAAAGTACACCAGCAGGGAGCCGAATCCTCCCATGAAATTGATGACGCCGTTGGCTGGCGAGCGCTCTTCCGGTGGGACGAGGTCGGGCATCAGGGCAATAATGGGTGATCGTGAGATGCCCATGCAGATGTTGACAAAGAAGAGGACCAGGATGAATGCTGCGAGTGATGTTCCACTTGCCCCAAGCCACAACGGAATCCATGGGACCAGAGCAAACAGGAGTCCGCCTATGGGCAGGGTCGAGATGATGAATGGCATGCGACGGCCGATGCGCGTCCAGATGTGATCCGACCAGAAGCCGACCAGTGGAATGAGCGTAATGGCCAGGATATTGTCGAGATTCATCACCCACCCGGATGCGGTGTAGGAGAGGTTATAGGCGTTTTTCAGCATGATGGGGATATCGGAGTTGTAGAGCGACCAGAGGATCGAGAGACCAAAGAAGCCGAATCCAAGCAGGAAGATCTTGAAGTAGGACGCCTTTCTTTTCATGCCTGTTCCCCCTTGTCATGACATACCCCGGAACTCCGGGGTATTGTGCCAAGCCTATTCTATGCGTACCGGACGATTTGCAATGCTCTGGGAGCGAGCCTAGTCCAGATCTTCGACGTTGATGAGATTGGTGCTGCCGGCGACACCCGCGTGCGAACCCGCGGCAATGACGATCTTGTCGCCTCGTCGTGCCATATGAGACGTGCGCGCCATGGCGACAGCGGTCCGGAGGATGTGGTTGACACTCTCAAACTGCTGGACGACCATGGGGATGATACCGAAGTACAGTGCGAGGCGGCGCTGAACCAGGTCACTTGGCGTCAGAGCAAGGATGGGCGTGTGTGGGCGATAGCGCGAGATCAGGATCGAGGTCCTGCCCGACTCTGTCGCGCAGACGATGAGCTTGGCCCCGATGGTCTGAGCAGTTCGTACGGCGGCATAGGCGATCGCATCCGACGTGTCCGTCGCAGACTCGGTTTCACGAGCTTCCATGACAGCGCAGTACAGGTCGCTTCGTTCAGTCGTCTCGATGATGCGTCCCATCATTTCGACGGTCTCCACGGGAAATCTGCCGACTGCGGTCTCGTTGCTCAGCATGACAGCATCTGTGCCGTCGAAGATGGCATTGGCGACGTCTGTC
>JAPLGJ010000050.1 GCA_026390215.1 Caldisericota bacterium | reverse complement strand
GCCGTCAAAGAGCTTGGCGCGCTTGGCGTTGTCCATCTTGGGCTCCCACGTCTTGTCCACGCCCCAGTTGGCGCGCAGATCTTCGACCTTGGCCCAGAAACCAACTGCGAGGCCAGCTGCATAGGCAGCACCGAGAGCGGTAGTTTCGGCTACCTTCGGGCGGATGACGGGAACGCCGAGGATGTCCGACTGGAACTGCATCAATGTGTCGTTGAACACCATGCCGCCGTCTACCTTGAGTGCGGTAAGCGGAACGCCGGAGTCCTTGTTCATCGCTTCGAGGACTTCGCGGGTCTGATACGCAGTCGCTTCAAGTGCGGCGCGAGCGATGTGACCCTTGTTGACGTAACGGGTCATGCCGACGATGACGCCACGAGCGTCGTTCTTCCAATACGGGGCAAAGAGGCCGGAGAATGCGGGTACGAAGTAGATGCCACCGTTATCTTCAACCGTGTTGGCCAGGGGCTCGATGTCGGAGGATTTCTGGATCAGGCCAAGGTTGTCGCGCAGCCATTGAACCAGAGCGCCTGTGATGGCGATGGAACCTTCAAGGGCGTACACGGCGGGCTCTTTGCCGATCTTGTAGCCAAGCGTGGTAAGGAGACCGTTCTTGGAAGGAACGGGCTTGGTTCCGGTGTTGAGCAGCATGAAGCAGCCGGTACCGTAGGTGTTCTTGGCTTCTCCCGCGCTGAAGCAGGTTTGGCCAAAGAGAGCTGCTTGCTGGTCGCCGAGGTCACCGGAGACAGGAATGCCTGCGAGTGCGCCAACGGCTGTACCGTAGACTTCTGAAGAGGCCTTGATGTCGGGGAGCATAGAGCGCGGAATGCCCATCAGCTTGAGGATCTCTTCGTCCCAGTCGAGGGTCTCGAGGTTCATCAACATCGTGCGGCTGGCATTCGTGACATCGGTGACATGAACGCCGCCATTGACTCCGCCCGTCACGTTCCAGATGATCCAGCAGTCCATGTTGCCAAAATACAGTTCGCCCTTCTCGGCCTTCTCTCTGGCGCCAGGAACGTTGTCAAGAATCCATTTGATCTTGGGACCGGAGAAGTACGTGGCCAGGGGGAGTCCTACTTTGGCACGAAGGCGATCCTGTCCACCGACTTTTGCCAGCTCATTGCAGATGAGGTCAGTACGTGTGTCCTGCCATACGATGGCATTGTAGACCGGCTTGCCAGTCTTCTTGTCCCAGACCACCGTGGTCTCACGCTGGTTGGTGACACCGACTGCTGCGATATCCTTGGGATCGACATGTGCTTTTGCAAGTGCACCGGCTATAACCGCCTGAGCGGCCGCCCAGACTTCCATTGGATCATGTTCGACCCAGCCGGGCTTGGGATAAATCTGCTCATGCTCTTTCTGGTCGATACCGACAACCTGTCCAGCATGGTCGAAGATCATGAACCGGGTGCTGGTCGTGCCCTGATCTATTGCTCCTGCATACTTTGCCATGACGATTTCTCCTTTGTCAACTATTGCTACTTCTTCTCGGGGAGATTCGGAGTGATGAACGCGTCATACGTGAAGACACCCACGAGGCCGCCCACCAAGGGCATAAGAACGGGTGCAAGAAGCCAGTAGAAGTTGCTGGCCCAGAGACCTTTCGTTCCGACGAGGGTACCGAGGATACGGGGACCAAGGTCACGAGCTGGGTTGATCGAGTAGCCGCTTGGTCCACCGAGAGAGAGGCCGACGGCAAGAACGGTGCCACCGACGATCAAGACGCCAAGGTTATCTTTCAGACCCATGTTCTTGGCGTCACCGGATGCAAGAATACCCCAGAGCAGGACGGCGGTCCCGAAGATTTCAGCAATGCAGGCATTGACCAAGCTGTAGGGGGTACCTGTGGCAGCAGCATTTGCCGTTCCCCAGAACGTCTGGCCAAAGACTGAACCAGGCCCGGTGCACCATACGTTCGGCAGGCCGGCAGCTATAAGGCCAC
>JAPLGJ010000053.1 GCA_026390215.1 Caldisericota bacterium | reverse complement strand
CTGTCTCAAAGGGCCGGCCATTATACGATGGAGGGACACAGAATAGACTTTGTCGTTACCCGTTCATGAATTGCCTGTGGTATGCCTTCCCTAAAGATCTTCTTGTGCTCTACACTAGCTTCTTGGACCAGAGTCCGTGGATGTTGCAGTACGCTCTTACCTCAAGCAAATCTTCGATGTTGTGGCCGAAATGCATTTCGGGCTTGTCTCCCGGATGCAGCGGTTTCTTCACGACTCTGCCGTCTTTCATGAATACTTCGATCCACTCGATGTAGTGCTTCTCTTCCATCGGATGCGGAACAGAGCCAATCCTGATTGTCGTCCCGTGCTCTGCTTTCTCGACAACCGGCAGGTGCTTCTCATTTCCGGCGTCAGTGGATTTTGCGACCATCTTTGTCATCGGCTGCCCGCAGCAGACAAGCGTGCCCTCGCCCTCGTCGGTCACTTCAACGATGTTGCCGCAGATTTCGCACTTGTACAACTCATACTTCTGTGTCATTCCGTTACCTCCTTGTCCTTCCACACATTGCTGGATCGCTCAAGGCCATCTGTGCCCATTGTATCACCGTTGTCCAGGACCTCGCCCATATTTGTGTGAAGCACTAACGTGTGACGGGGGAGGCGCATGCCACTGTCACCCCCGCCATTGACGGGAAGTCTCCTGGTGATGCTTGACTACGTCACCCTCGCCAGGCCGAATGCGGCGTGAACCGCGCGCACGGATCGCTGAGCTTCCTTCTCGGTGATGAGAACCGAGATGTTGACTTCGCTGGAGCCCTGGGCGATCATGAGCAGAGTGATGTTTTCGGAAGCTAGGCAGGTGAACAGGCGAGCGGCGACACCGGGTGTGCCACGCATGCCGTCACCCACGATGGCGACGATGGCGACATGCGGCGTGGCGGTGATGTCCCGGATGACCGTGCTGCCGGCGAACTCCTTGCGCAGCAGGCGCGTCGCGTGTTCGGCGTCGGTCTGGGTCATGACCAGTGAGACATTGGCCATCGATGAGCTCTGCGAGATCATCAGGACGGGGAGCTGAGCGGTTGCGAGGAGACTGAAGACCCTGCCGACGACGTCCGACGTGCCGACCATCGCTGCCCCACCGATCGTCAGCGCCGTCAGCTTCCGGATGGAGGTCACCGCCTTGACGGGACCCGCTTCTGGTGCGTCGGCCTGCACGATGGTGCCGGGGGAGGCCGGAAGGAAGGCGCTTCGGATGCGGATGGGAATGCCGGCTTCCTGGACGGGCGCGACCGTCATCGGATGGAGGACCCTGGTACCAAACCAGGCCAGTTCCATCACCTCGCGATACGAGAGCGCCGGCACACGGACGGCGTCAGGGACGAGCTTCGGGTCGGCGGTCATGACGCCGTCCACTTCTTTCCAGATCCACACCTCGTCGGCGGGAAGGCATGCGCCCAGGATGGTGGCGGTGGAGTCCGACCCGCCTCTGCCGAGTGTCGTGATGACGCCTTCCTCATTGGCTCCGACGAACCCCGTGACGACCGGGGTGAGCCCACGGTCCAGCAGAGGGGTCAGGGCCCGTGGCACGGTTCTCCGGGAGACGTCCAGCAGGGGAGCCGCACTGCCGAAGGTGTCGTCGGTCACGATCCCC
>JAPLGJ010000111.1 GCA_026390215.1 Caldisericota bacterium | reverse complement strand
TGGTTCTGGTCGTTGGGTGTGGGAAGAAGACGGCTCCTACAGAGACGGGAAGCATACGGGTCACTGTCGAGGACGACAACGGTGATGCCGTCAAGGGGGTCACGCTGACACTCACGGACGGAGAGGGGAAGAAGACCACTGCTTCATCCGACAGCAAGGGCAAGGCATCCTTCGCGGGTCTTGCCGATGGCGACTATGATCTGGAGGGGGCGGCTACCGGATATGCTGCGGACTCGACGTCCCTGAGCGTCGAGGGCGACGAGCAGGAAGCCACGGTGACACTTGCGCTGGTATCAGCATCAGAAGATGGAAGCTCAAGCTCAGAAGGGGAGACGGCCGACAATGGCATAATGGACAACGTCACCAGCTACCGCTGGAAATGGTCTTCAATGGAAGAGGGCAAGACGAACGCCTCAGTCGCAGAGGGCGCATTCGAGAAGCCGGACCGTGAGTACTTCCGCACCGGCACCGGCGAGGACATCAATGAGATCTACACAATCGGCAAGACGGTGAAGATGCGTTCCGGCACAGAAAGCGACTGGCAAACCTTCACTGGCGACACGGCTGAAGGAATGATGGGGATGAGCGGCATCTACACCAGCATGTTCAATCAGGACTACTCTTCCATCAAGAAGGAGGACAGCCTCTTCAAGCGCTCCGATGGGGGGACAGTCAATGGCTACTCCACCCAGAAGTACGTCTATGAACTCGCGCTCAATGGCGCCGTCACGAGCACGACGGCATGGATTATCGACAGCGGAGAGTTCAAAGGTGGCACCACCCGTTGGGAGACCAAGTCGAGCAAAGACGGCAAGACGACCTCATTCACCTGGGATGTCTTCGACCTGAACAAGTCGATCGGGATCGAACTACCCTGACCAAGCAGCCACAGGAGGAAATGGCGCCGGCACAGTCACAGTGTTTCCGTGTTGGCGCCGTCAGTGCAGAGGGGAAATGAGAAAGCGGAGGGCATATACCCTCCGCCATTGTCATGCAGTGGTTGGAGAAAGAAAGTCGAGACCTTCTCATCTAACACGTCGCCTATCTTAGCTTGCTCATCAAACGACACAAGGGTCTGACCGGGCCCGGATCCTTCACAATTCAGACAAGTCCGGTGCCGTGGCACGACTACTCAAACCTCTACGCGCACCCCTTTCCAGAATGCCACGTACTTGGTGATGTTCAGTGCCTTCGGCTTGGGTTCGAGATATGACCATGCCGCATCGGGGTTGGTTTGTCCGTCCACGATGACGTCGTAGTAGCTGGCCGTCCCTTTCCATGGGCACTCCGTATGGTACCCGGCATGCTCGCGGAGGAACTCGAAGTGCACTGCGTTCGGAGGGAAGTAATAGTTGTTCTCGACCACAATGAACTCATCGCTGTCTGCCAGTGTGACGTTGCTCCAGATTGCTCGTGCCATATGTGCCACCCCCTTTGAGGATTGAGTGCAGTATAGCATTGACCCGCCATGCCACAACGTGCAGTCTTGATCTCGCGCGGACTCAGCCTTCCTCGACATCGTTATGGGTGCAGGGTAGTCACGGGGAGCGAATTGCATAGAATGGAATCCGGATTCTGCGCACTCGACGTCGGCAGTGGATCACTCCGTACGAGAGGACGAACATGGTTTCTGAAGCAGTTGGCAAGACGCAGAACACTCTTAGACTCGGCCCGGAGCAGGTTCGCGGACTTCTGCCCCAGCGAGAGCCGTTTCTCTTCGTCAACGGTCCTGCGGATGTCGTTCCCGGTGTTCGTGTGACAGCGCAGGCAACCTATCTGAAGGACAGCCCCCTCTACGCGGGACACTTTCCCGGATTTCCCATGACACCTGGCGTGATCATCATCGAGACCATGGCGCAAGCAGCTTCGCTGATGATGCTGACGACACCGCGTTGTGAGGGTCAGATCGTCTACTTTGTCGGCATCAAGGAGGCGCGATTCTTCAAGGCGGTCCTTCCCGGCGCAGTCGTGGAACTTACAGGCAGTGTCGTCTCAATGCGGCACGGGGTGATGGAGAGCAGCATGGAGGCATGGACGGGGGGCGTCCGAGCAGCTGCTGCGATTCTGACATGCATATTCCGCCCTCATCGTTCTTCTTCCGGTTTGAAGGGCAGAGTTGGAGGTTGATGGAGGTTTATTGATGAAACCGGTTCATGGCAGGGAACGCAAGAGCGGCGTCAACAGCGTCAAGAAAGAACGAGGAGTGTGGACATGGCAACACAGCATACTGGCACAGATCGGCTGACAGCCGTCATCACCGTCGCCGACCGGATGTGGCGAGGCATTCTCGTCAACTGGCTGGCAGCCAGTCCACTTCTCGTGAACCCAGTCAGAGCGTCACTAATGCGCTTCTATGGCATAAAGACCAGCACGCACGGGATTCGGCCCGGATGCTACTTCGCCGGCCGCGACATCGCGATCGGAGCAGGTACGTTCATCAACTACCGATGCTTCTTCGACGGGTCGGCGCCGATTCGTATCGGGAAGAACTGCGGCCTTGGCATGGAAGTGCTGTTCTGCACGTCGACGCACGTTATGGGACCCGCGACCGAAAGAGCGGGGCGCGTCAATCCCCAACCTATCACGGTCGGGGACGGCTGCTGGATCGGGGCACGCTCCGTCATTCTGCCGGGCGTGACGATCGGGGACGGTTGCGTTATAGCGGCAGGAGCTGTCGTCAACAAGGACTGCGCTGCCAACGGCATGTACGCCGGCGTTCCTGCCCGGCGCATCAAGGAACTGCCGGTGGAGGAATGATGCCGTGGCACGCGTAGCGATGCATCTGGAACGTCGTTCAGGGGGTCGTATGGTGGAGCAGCTGGACAAAGGATACCTCTTCACGGACATCGGCGCACTGGAGGTCGCAGGAACTGAACGCGGCATCGTGTCGGTGACGTTCGTCGAGAACGTCGACATGGGAGCAGCCTGCGTGACGTCAGTTGTACAGCAGTGCATCACAGAGCTGAGCCAGTACTTCGGTGGCAGGCGGACGACGTTCGCCGTCCGCCTGAACCCGGGAGGCACGGAGTTCCGGAGGCTGGTCTGGCATGCGTTGCGGAAGATTCCATTTGGAAAGACGAGAAGCTATCGGGACGTTGCCGTGGCTATCGACCGTCCCGGGTCGGCACGCCCGGTGGGCGGTGCTGTGGGGCACAACCCCATCGCCATCATCGTTCCCTGCCATCGCGTCATCGGCAGCGACGGCTCGCTCACCGGCTACGCAGGCGGTCTCGACCGCAAGCACTGGCTGCTGGAGCACG